>CAZKRS010000068.1:0-8380 GCA_964555265.1 uncultured bacterium
ATAACGCCGAACCAGCAGAATGATAAGAAACAAAACGGGACCCTGGACAACCGCTTCATAAAGCTGCGAGGGATGGCGGGGCAGACTGTCGGCGGCCGGAAAAACGACCCCCCACTCACCGCCGGTCGGGCGTCCCCATAAAGCACCGTTGATAAAATTTGCAATCCGCCCGAACATCAAACCGGGGGTGGCGGCCAGGGGGGCTGCATCAGCCATTTCCCAGAAAGAAAACTCCTGTTTATAATAATACCAGCCAAGACTCCCCAGGATACCCAGCATCCCCCCGTGAAAAGACATCCCCCCTTCCCAGATATACAAAATATAAAAAGGATCCGCCAGCCACGCGGATAAATTATAAAATATTACGTAACCAATGCGAGCACCTGCAATCATCCAGATTGCTGAAAATAAAATCAAATCCAAAAGTTGCTGTTTGTCCTGATTAAGCCAGCCTTTTTGCTGCTGCCAGCGCAACAGTAAATAGGCACAGAAAAAGCCCCCCAGATAGGCCAGTCCATACCAGCGAACGCCGAAATTTTCACCAAACCGGACCACAAAAGGGTCAAGGTCATGATAATAAATATAAGCCAATCTTGATCTGCTCCTCACGGATATATTTTGGCTGTTATTTTAGTGAACGCCGAAATTCTACATAAAAATATACTTTAATTAGGATATAATACATTTCAGGTTAACGTTAATCAATTTTCGGGAGAATATTTAAAATTGGCCGAAATAAAAGTCACCATTAAGCCGGCGCGCAAGCGAGGATATTTTTTGAAAGCAAGCCGGGGAAACAACTATTTTTTTGTTCACAGTCGCTATGAACCGGTCCGGGAGGCAAAAAACTGGGCCGGACAGATCAGTGTTGAAGATGATATCAATCATCTTATTTTTCTCGGCGGCGGGCTTGGTTATTTCCCGGAAGAGATGGAAAAAAAAGGGTACAGCATAACCATCCTGGAGCTCCTGCCGGAGTTTGACCCGCCCGAAGATTCGCCCGCTCACCGCCAAATACAGGCTGGAAAATTTAAATTCTTAAACCCGGATGATAATCCGGTTGATTTTTTGGACCAGCTCTCCGCCGCCAAACTGCAGACTGCTCTGCCGGTTATCCATCCCGGCTACAGTCAAATCCTGGGCGACAGGGTTGAAAAGTTGAAACAGGATTGTTTGCTTTTAGGGAGAAATATCCTCCGCAAGCGCCAGACAACCCGCCAGTTTTTCTGGCAGTGGTTTGATAATTTTATTGAAAACTTTGACTACCTGGAAGAATGCTATTCGCTGAAACCGCTCCAGAACTCCCAGCAGAATGTGCCGGCGGTGATAGCGGGAGCAGGGCCGTCACTACACCATTCTCTTGACTGGATGGATACACACCGGGGCAAATTTTTTCTTATCGCTACGGATACATCGCTCAGCACTCTGCAGTGCGGTGGTATCGAACCTGATATCACCCTTACGATTGATCCGCAGATAGAAAATGCGGCTTACCTGGAAGGAATAGAACCGGCCGGGAGACTGGTGGGGGGCTGGGAAAGTAGACCGGAGTTCTTCCGGTGGGCCGCGGGGCTGACAAGATTTGTTACCTGCACTTCACTGGGGCTGGGAAACGAAAAAACTGTGTTCCCTTTTTCCAGCTGGTTTAGAAATTTTATACCCGGGGTCATATCCCTGCAGAGCGGGGGAAGTGTTACTACCACCGCTCTCGACCTGGCGCAATACCTGGGCTGCGGGCCCATAGGCCTGGTGGGAGTTGATCACGGGTACACGGGAGGCCGGGCTTTTCCGGCCGGTTCAGCCCTGGAAAAGAAATACCTGTCCCGGTTGAACCGGTTTCAGACGCTGCCAAAAATCCATTTTGAACAAATCATAAGCAAACAAAATGAAAATTCAAAAAGGTTAACCAGTACAGTGGGGATTAAAGACAAACCGATGTTAACCAACGACGAATACCGAATTCAGAACGAATGGTTCGAAGAAGCTGCGGCCACTCTGCCCGTCAAATGTTACGATTTCCGTGAAGACGGGTTGCCGATGAAAAACTGGCAGCGGGTGAGCGCTCCGGGAAGATTGTTTAATGAGGCCAGTTATTCTTCTCCAGTCCGGGTTGAAGGTAAACAAAAAATTACTGTTGAGGGGGAAAAACTTAAAACCGCCTTGAAGAACCTCCTGGAGATTATCGAGAACACCCCGGCCATAAATCAGAAGCTAACCGGCGGCTCCGGTCAAATTCCGGCCGTGCTTCGGACTTCATTTCAGCCTTTCCTGCACTACGCGGGAATGCACGGGGAAACCCCGGAGGAACTGGCCGATGAATTTATCGCCAGTATAGCTCCCCGGTTAAAAAAACTTATCGGAAAGCTAACCTGACCCCTCCCGGAACCGGGAGGGGAAGGTTTGCTTATTGAACTCTCATGAACGTCGGAATATTTAAATCGTCATCCTCATCATCCGACTCAGCTTCCCGGGGGTCTTCATTCACCACATCAACCCCGGAACCGCTCGCCTGCCGGCGTTCGGAGGGCGGGACATCCAGTTCATCTTCCGAGACACTCCGAATGTCATAAACTTTATCCCTGGATTTTGAACTGCGGCGCGTTTGCCGGGAATCGGTCGGAAAACCGGTAGCGATTACGGTTACCCGGACTTCGTTATCAAGATCCGAACGGAGAGTCTGACCGGCAATTACATTGGCATCGGCCGCTGTCTTCTCCCGGACGAGCTTGATTGCTTTTTCAACCTCTTTCATAGAAATCTGAGGTCCGCCCATTATATTAACGATAACCGAACTTGCACCTTCGATATCGTTAGTCTCCAGCAGCGGACAGTCAAGAGCCTGGCGGGCGGCATCCACGGCAGCTTCCTCGCCGGTGGCTTCGCCAATACCCATCAGGGCGTCGCCCTGTTCAGCCATTACCGTCTTCACGTCGGCAAAATCAAGGTTAATTTCACCTTCTTCGGTTATAAGTTCCGAAATACCCTGAACTCCCTGGTAAAGAACCTCGTCTACTATTTTAAATGCTTCCAGGAAAGGCGTATCATCATCAATAACCTGGAAAAGTCGCTGGTTGGGAACAATTATCAGGGTGTCGACACTTTTGCGGAGCTGTTTTATTCCGGCCTGGGCGTTTCTTTTCCGGACCTGGCCCTCGTAATCAAAAGGTCGGGTAACCACGCCGATGGTCAATATGCCCATTTCCTCCCGAGCCATATCGGCGATAACCGGAGCCGCACCGGTTCCGGTGCCTCCGCCCATACCGGCGGTAACAAAAAGCAGATCGGTCTCGTCTATAGCATCCCGGATTTCCTCCCGGTTCTCTTTAGCGGCATTCAAACCGACGTTAGGGTCGGCGCCCGCGCCAAGACCGTTGGTTCGTGATTCGCCGATGTGCAGTTTCAAATCGGCTTTAGCCTGGTTCAGATCCTGGGCGTCGGTATTTACAGCTACGAAATCCACCCCTTTCACCCCGGCTTCCTTCATCCGGGTGACAGCGTTGTTACCTCCGCCCCCTACTCCAACCACCTTAATCGTGGTCGGGTTAGTCAACTCTTCCTCATCAAACTCAAACAAATCTTCATTAATTGCCATTACAAAAACCTCCTTAGATCTGGTAAAGATTCCCTTTCCATTCAACTGAAATTAAACTCAACTTCATTAACCGGTAAATAAATCACTTAATTCAGTAAACCACTCCTTCATCTTCCCGCCAATATCACGCAGGGTATTTGACCCGTCATAAGTCCGGGATATTTCCGTATCCTCGTGTTCAAAACCGTATTGAATCAAGCCTACGCCGGTGGCGTATTTAGGATTGCTGACCGCTTCTATCAGGCCGGAGACTCCCCAGGGTTCACCCATTCGCACAGGCATATCCACAATCTGTTCGGCCAGGTCGGGGATACCCTTCATCCCGGCCGCTCCCCCGGTCACTACCATCCCGGCAATAATTTCATCCCGGTAACCTGACTGTTTAATCTCATAATCAATAAATTTAAAAATCTCTTCCATGCGGGGCTGGATTATCTCGCATAGATCCCGCCGGGGAAGCTCCCGGGGTTCCCGGCCACCCACGGAAGGTATTTCTATTTTTTCGTCTTCGGGAACCATATCGACCATTGCACAGCCGTGGTTTATTTTTACCATCTCCGCGTCCGCGGAGGAGGTACACAGCCCTTTCATAACGTCCTGGGTGACGTGTTCGCCGCCCAGCGAAATTACCTGGGTATCATAAATAGAACCACCGGCAAAAATAGCAATATCACTGGTTCCGCCGCCAATATCAACAAGACAGACTCCAAGTTCTTTTTCATCCGGATCCAGGACAGAATAACTGGAGGCAAGAGGTTCGAGGACAATATCCTCCACGTCATAACCGGCCTCCAGGACACTGTTAACGATATTCCGGACGGCATTGACCGCGGCAGTAACAACATGAACATCAACTTCCAGACGTACTCCGGTCATCCCCACGGGGTCGTTAATAGAATCCTGCCCGTCGACGTAGAACTCCTGGGGAATCACATGAATTATTTCTCGGTCTTTTTCCTGAGGAATCGCAATAGTCGTGGCGGCATCTATGACCCGGTCCACGTCCCCCGGGGTAATTTCCCGGGTCTCATTGGAAATTGCGATCACGCCGGGACTGTTTTTGCTATCAATATGTTTGCCGGCAATCCCCACGTAAACTCCCTGGACATCGACACCGGCCATGAATTTAGCTTCATCCACAGCCTGTTTGATCGATTCAACGGTATCATCAACATTCACCACCATCCCCCGGTGCAGCCCGTCGGACGGTGTCTCGCCAACACCTATGATTTCAATATCTCCCTCGCGGTTTTTTTCTCCAATTATGGCACAGACTTTTGTGGTTCCAATATCCAAACCAACTACGTGTTCTCCCTGCGGCATGCCAATTCACCTTCCTTTAAAATTATCCGTATAAAAACCTTTCGTTCTGTTCCGGCAAATAATTACCTGTTGTTTCTCCCGTGTAAATATCATCCGGGCTGGTCAAATCTATATAATCACCCAGCCGGCGAAAATCTTCCGTAGCCATCAGCTCTTTTAAATGGTTCAATTTCTTTTCGTAATCATCGACGCCAAGACGAATCTCAACCGTCCGGGGCCGGTTTATCTGGATCTTCACAAAATAACCTGCCGGGCGGATCTGGACCCAGTCAAGTATGTCCGGCGAAAATATCTCCCGGGTTAACTCCAGAACTTCAAGACTGCTTTCCCAGGCCGCCTGAAATTGTTTTTCATTTTCAGTCTCTTCCAGGCCGAAAACACGGGGCAGATTTTCAATTAACGACTGGCGTTCGTCCGGGGCCGGGGGGAACATCTCCCCCTCCCGGTCGATTAATTTTCCGCGCCGCCGCCCGGCCTCCCGGTCAAAAACCACGGCGATAGCCACCGGTTTTCGTTCTTCAACTTCAATGATCAACCGGTTGGGAAATTCACGGCGGACAAAAACCGATTTAAACCGCGCTATTTTTTCCTGCAGGCTTTCTTTGACCTCTTGCGAAGAAATCGCAAGCAGGCTCGGGGAACCCGTTTGTTCATCATTTGCGGTCTGTCTTTCAAAAACTGTATTCTTCAGAATATTTTCCACCCGCTCCGAACTGATTACCTGGCTCCCCCGGATATCTATTTCCACGCTCAAACGTTCCGCTGAACGGGTATAGCGGTAAAAATCATAAACGACAACCCCCAGGACCGAAAAACTGAGGACCGCCACAAGGACAATCAACCAGCTATAACCGGGCAAAAAACCAATAAGAGAATTCCATTCGATATTACTGTTTTTTTTACGTTTCCGTGAATTACGGGGTCCCATGTCAGTCATTTTTCAAAATCCTCCCGTGCCCGGCAGACAAGTCCCCAGACCAGGTCTTCAAATTTTATTCCCGATTCACCGGCCGCCATCGGCAGCAACGAAGTGGCCGTCAGACCGGGTATAGTATTAATCTCCAGCAAATTCGGGTCGCCATCTTCCTCCATAATAAAATCAACACGGCACAACGAAGCCGTTTCGGCCTCCTTTACTATATCTTCGGTAATCCCGGCCAATAGTTTCACCTGTTCTTCTGACAGCGGGGCGGGAACATCATATTCCGTGAGTCCTTTCGTGTATTTAGTATCGTAGTCAAAAAACTCATGACTGGGACGAATTCCAACCGGCGGCAGAATTTTTTGTTCCTCCAGAGTTACCACTCCCACGGTGACCTCGTAACCTTCAATATATTTTTCCACCAGCAACTGATCGTCGTATTCAAAAGCCCTGGCAGCCGCCTTTTCAAGCTCGTTGGGACTTACAATCGACATTCCCAGGCTACTTCCCTCACGACGGGGTTTTACCACCAGTTTTGAAAAATTTTTCTTGTTTTGAACTTCTTCTTCTTTATCAATAATAAACCAGTCAGCCGTGGGAATAGAGAGCTGCTCATAAATATATTTAGAACGAATTTTATCCATACACAGGGCGCTGGCAGCCACTCCCGGACCGGTGTATGGAATTCCATACCATTCCAGCAGAGCCTGAACAGTGCCGTCCTCACCGCCACGGCCGTGGAGGGCAATAAAAGCAGCCTCTACGTTGTCCTCGCAGAGCCGGGGACCAAGATCACGCTCAGTATCATATTTTTTCACCCGGCAGGGAGCAGATTTCAGAGCTTCACAGACCGCCCGGCCGGTTTTTAGCGAAACCTCCCGTTCAGCGGAATCGCCCCCGCATATCACGGCCACGTTCTGGGGTTTATTCACTGCAGATCACCAACAGTGATTGAACCGGGGATGCAAATTTCCAGTTCAAGTTCTATATTAAATTTCCGGCGGACACGGTTCTGAATTCTGGAGATTAATTCCAAAACGTCCCGGGCCGTTGCCCGGCCCCGGTTAACTATAAAATTGGCATGTTTTTCAGAAACCCGGGCATCACCGGCGGATTCGCCCTTTAAACCGGCTTTTTCAATAAGTGCCCCCGCGGATTTTCCGGGGGGATTTTTAAATATAGACCCGGCCGAAGGAACTTCTACCGGCTGGGTAAGTCGGCGCCGGCGCAAATTTTCAAGCTGCCGGCGGTTGATCTCTTTTCCGGAACCTTTTTGTAATTCAAGCTCGGCCTCCAGGATAAGACAGTCATCCCCCAGGCCCGAACTGCGGTATTTTCCTTCAAGCTCATCGGCGGGGATTGTAATTATTTCCCCCCGGCTATCCAGGATAACAATCTCCTTCACCTGCTGGAGCATATTTTTATCGTGGGCGCCGGCATTCATCTTTATGGCCCCGCCGACACTACCGGGAATACCGGCTGCCCACTCAAGTCCGGTGAGCGACCGGGCAGCCGCCGAATGTGCCAGCGTGGGAAGAAACGCTCCTCCGGCCGACCTAACTGTATTCCCATTGAACTGCAGCTCGCTCAGTTCATCAATAAGACGCAGGACAGGTATCCGGAAGACCTCATCGGTAAACAGAACGTTGCTGCCGCCCCCCAAACAGAAATATTTTTTTTCAGTAAACTCAGCGGCAAACCGGTCGACATCTTCAAAACTGCCCAATTCGACAACCCGGCGGGCAATCCCTCCGATTTTGAAGGTGGTCAACGGAGCCAGGGAGACGTTTTCTCTAACTTTCATTTTTATCGCCTCGAACCACGCTTGCGACACGATCCAGGACCGGCTCGGCCAGGTTAACCACATCACCGGCTCCCATTGTGAACAGATTCTGATTCCGACCGGGTTGCACCTGCTGCTCAACCCAGTCAAGAACTTTCTGCCGGTTTTCCGCGAACACGGTCACATCCCCGTTACGCCAGGGACCGATTTTATTTCGCAAAAATTCTAAATCAACTTCTTCTATTTTTTCTTCTCCGGCCGGATAAACGTCCATCACACAGAGCCGGTCGGCCGCCTGAAGTGCTTTGCCAAAATCTTCCGCAAGCTCCCGGGTTCGGGTATACCTGTGGGGTTGGAATATAATCAGCAGTTCTCCCTGGAGACTGTCACGGGCCGCTTGAATCGTCTTATCAATTTCTGTCGGATGATGGGCATAATCATCATAAACCCGGAAGGAAGCCACATTGCCTTTAAACTCAAAACGGCGGGCCACACCTTCAAAATTTTCCAGCCCTCTTTTGATCGCTTCAAAACTTATGTTCTGTTCCCGGCCAATTGCCACCGCCCCCAGGGCGTTCAGGACATTAAACCGGCCCGGAACCGGAAGCTCAATTTCGCCCAGTTCTCTGTCCCGGTGACGGACGGTGAATTTCGAACGGCCGGAAGATTGTTTCCAGTTAATTGGTCTGAGGTCGTTATGGGGAGCAAACCCGTATGTTTGAAACGGTTTGCGAACTTTATCAATCAGACGGTAAAGCCG
>CAZKRS010000069.1:0-8377 GCA_964555265.1 uncultured bacterium
AGTGTGAAAGTGTGAAAGTGTGAAAGTGGGAAAGTGGGAAAGTGTGAAAGTGTGAAAGTGTGAAAGTGTGAAAGTAACTGCAGTAACCGAGGGGATCTCCTGGGGTGTTTGAGGGGCACGGCCCCTCAAGCCTTCAGGCGCTTATAAGATAACTCTTAGAAAACAAAAAATTGTAGGAAATTGTCAAAAAATCAGCTATAATATTTTAGCAATCAGTGGGAAAGTTTTTGTTTTTACTAACACACTTTTACACTTTTACACTTTCACACTTTCACACTAACATGGTGGCCGTAGCTCAGCTGGTAGAGCACTCGGTTGTGGTCCGAGTTGTCGCCGGTTCGAATCCGGTCGGCCACCCTTGTAAATACAGTTGAAAGCTAAAAGCTTAAAGCTGAAAGCTAAAAACAATTCCCCTGCCTTAGCGCCCGGCGCCCCGCTCCCCGCTCCCCCCGCCTTTCAAATCATTCACCGCTCTATCCTGCTTTATACTTTCCAGAAACCCCCGCATCCGCTGTAAATATACATCCTCGCCGGCCACTTCAATCAGGTTGTTATGTCCCGCTCCTTCAACCACCCAGGTTGTCTTGGGCGGTGGTGACTCTTTATAAAGTTTTTCCCCGAGCCAGAAAGGCAGGACCCTGTCATCGGTGCCGTGAACAATTATCTTCGGGAGGGGCCCGTGTTCTTCAGTTGCCTTTTTTAAATATTCCAGGGTGGCAAACTCAACCGAAAGCAACATCCCCACCCCCGGCAGGGGAAGAATCGTGGAGGCTGCATCAGCAGCAGAAGTAAGGCCGCTCTCCATGATTATCCCTTTCACCGCCCTCTTGATGGCTCCATAAGCAGCAACAGGTACCCCCAGCGAACGGCCATGAAGGTATATCTTGTCCTCAGCGGCCCGTTCGGCTATCTCGTCAATCGCCGCCACCATATCCTTATATAATCCCTCTTCCGAAGGGCGGCCCCGGGAAGCTCCATAGCCCCGGTAATCAAAAATAAAACCGTTCCAGCCCGGCGGGACCACCAGGTCAAACCAGATCATCCGCCCCCGCAGATCACCGGCGTTCCCGTGGGCTAAAATAACACTCGGGGCGTCCGGATCAGCCTCTTTATAAACCCCGGTCAGCTCCACACCGTCCCCGCTCTCAAACTCAACCGCCTCATAACCGGCGGGAAGGGTGTTAAACCATTCCCGGCTGAACCGGGTTGGATAATATATCCCCCACCTCTCCTGGATCTTAACCCAACCCCAGACCAGGAGAGGTAAAATAATAATTAAAATTAAAATTGAACTGAAATTCTGCCAGCTCATATATCTCCCGCCTTCCTGTTCTATGAAATTAATTTTTACATTTTCCTGCGGCCTCAATTATATTCTACAAATCCCCCCCTTGTTAACTAATACTTTTTTTAACTGCAAAACTGTATTTTCAAACGAACTGTTGTTATGATAAAGACCAGTAATCTACAGGAACAAGAATCATCACTTTCAAGGCCGGAAAAGCAACCATGAATCAAAACTTCCTAATTAAAAACCTCGAGCAGATACAATTATCTCGTCCCGGGGATAAGAAAAAACTGCTGAGGACCTCTCCCCCTGAAACCTCCCCGAACTACCAGCAATTTAATGAAATCCAGCTCAAACAACATGGGGGGGCGGCCCTGTTTGTTGTCTGCGGTGTTGAAAACTTCAAAGTTCTCCGGACGTTCCGGGGCGATCTGCGCCGCTATACAGCGGTTATCGCCGAACCTGACCTTCCCCGCCTCCGGCACTTGCTTGAAAATCAAGATCTCACCGGACTGGTAAAACAAAATAACATCCTCTTCATCTGTGGAGAAGCTGTCCGGAAACTTGGAGATGAAGTGGAAGCTTATTTTTCCGTCGCCGCCGTGGACGATATATTTACCGTCACCCCTCTGGACAACCGCAAAAAACAGTTTGTGGACCCCCTGGATAACCTGGAAAAATTTAAAAAAACCGCCCGCACCAACCAGGCTACCATGGAAAAGTTTCTTACCGACTGGTATTTGTATTTTGCCAGCAATCTTGTTGATTATGCTTTTGCTCCTCCCCTGGATAAATTGAAAAATAGCCTGGAAAACCAGCAGTGTACCATTGTCGGTCCCGGGGCAGATTTGGACGATAATGACGAATTGCTTGCGAAGGCCGCCAAAGGCTGGATCATCGCCCTTGATACCACCCTGCCCCTGCTGGTGAAAAAAAATATAACACCCGATTACGTTATCAGCGTTGATACCGGCCCTGAAAATATGAAATATTTTGAAAATCTGCCCCGGGAAACCACCCTCGTCACCCCTCCCTATATGCAGCCCGATATAATTGAAAAAGCGGGGAATATCCTGTTTTTTGAACCAAACTTCCCCCCCGCCGGCTGGCTTCATCCCGAAGTTCCTTCCCCGGGATTTATTGCCCTCTCCGGCAGCGTCGCTACCTCCGCCCTGGATTTTGTTCGCCACCTGAACCCGGAAGCCTGCCTGATATTGGGCGTCGACCTCTGTTTTAAAAACCATCTCCCTTTCAGCCGCCAGTCCCCCCAGTATCTTAAGCTAACTGAAAATTTGAGCCGTTTCTCCTCTCTACCCGAAAAAATTATGAACATAATTGGCCGCTACGAACTTCATACTGAACATGCCGGCGGAGAAAAAATACTGACAACCGCACGCTTTTTAAGCTGGCGGGAAGGCCTGGAGTTTCTGATCGAAAACTGCCCGTTTGATCTCTACCGCCCCCGGGATAAGATCCTCCCCCTGGAAGGAACACTCCCTGCCGATAAGATGAATAAAAATTTTGAAAAAAAACCGCTTGCTTTAGAGGAACAATCTCTTCCCGAAATCAATAAAGAAGGGCTGCAAGAAAAACTGGAAGAATTTTTGTCAGAACTTACCACCTGTGCTTCAGAACTGCGAGTAATTGAAAAAATGGATAAACACGGCCGCCAGATCGACGCCCGCTGGCTGGAACTTGCCCGTTCGATCAGCCAGAAAGAACAGATGGTTCGCTATTTCCAGTGGGAGGTCGACCGCCTGACCCGGGAGATGCAGAATATAACCCGGGAAAATCAATCAGAAATATTCTCCCGCCAGTTCGAACGCTGGCAGAAATTAATCCCCGCCACTCTCACCGCCTGCAACCAACTTCTGGAAAAACTACAAGCTAAATCCTAACCCGTTTTATTTCGGAAAAATCGCCCAGCAAACGTTCAATTCCTTTCCCATCCACGGTTTCAGGTCCCGTTTGCCACCAGTATTCAAGCCGGGCGGGATCATCAACCGCCAGCAGCGCTTCCTCCCACTGGCCGGGATCAGTATTTTTTTTGAAATACTCCCAGCCAAGATTGTTTTTCTCAATAAATCTCCTGCTGTTCTCATACTGTTCATCATGCTGGGCAATAATTAAAGCCCCCAGTCCCAGCGAAGCCACCTCAAACTTTATGTTCCCCCCGCTGATAACCATAAAATCCATCTCCGCAAAAGCATCCCAGGGCTCGGCTGTATATCCGCAATGGTTTAAATTATCAGGCCATTCTTTTTTGCCGGCTGGCTTTGGTCCAAACAAATGGAAGGTAACCTCGGGATGTTTCTCAACTATTTCAACAAATTTTTCAATCAGTCCCTCCGGATCCGTTCCGCCGAAAAATAATCCCACGTCCCGCAGGGAAGCGGGCGGCTCCTCCCGGCGGCTTGCGGCAAACTGTGGATCTATGAGCGCATACCGGGGACCGTATCCCCGCATTCCCATCGGCACCTCGTCCTCGTCCAGCAGACCGTGGTATAAATTAGGGTCCACCACCCGATCCATCAACCCCCGGCCGGAACCCGTATCTTCTATCCCGATCACGCAACGGTTTTCATCCCGCAGCGTTTTAACCAGCCGGCGGGAGCTGTTCTTAATATCCAGGATAACGTAATTGGCGTCCGTCCGCCGCGTCCAGCGGATAATTTCCTCGTCTTCCAGGGGGCGGGCAAAACTCTGCAGATTCCGGGGATGTTCCAGCTCATCGTCACCTCCCGCCAGCAGGTGGAACTGGAGCGGCCGTTTCTTCTCGGCCTGGCAGATCGCCCGCCAGATTGATTTCATCCGGGAAAAATGCCCGTGGCCCCACCTGCCTCCTCTGTTCAGACAGTAAAGTATTCGCCCTTCATTTTTCCGGTGTTTCTGCTGTATATGACTGTTTATTTTGATCAATTCAGGACTGTTTGCCAGTTTCCGAACAGCATCTGCCGTCGAAACTTCCCCCGGTGCTTCCCCCTTTTTTACCAACCGCTGAATTAATTGCAAATCTGCCTCGGTATCCACTGTCAGACGCAATCCCGGGGCCCGCAGCTCCGATGGAGCCGCCCAGGCGCACCGGCTCGTCTCAGGATGATTTTTGATCCAGGTTGTAACATGTTCCCGGTCAAAATCATCCTTCGCCTCTTTGCCCGCCCGCTGAAGCCAGCTGCGGCTGTAAATACCCGTGCCCCCGCCCAGGGGCACTTCCCGGAAATAACCCCAGTCACAATCTTCTTTTACAAATTTTTCGGCCCCCAGCTCAAGTAACTGCCGGGACAAAAGCGGATTGTCGCCGGTGATCCGCAGGATCGCTTCGGCCTCCGGACACCTATCAAGGGCAAGAATAAACCGGCCCAGCACATCTTCCTCAGGTCCCCTCACCACTTCGCAGGGCCAGCCGGCCGCCCTCTCCGCCAGGAGATCGTCTTTCTCCCCTTCCGGCAGGGCCAGCACCGGCGGGCCCAGGACACTGTTCACCCGCCGGACAAGAAACCCGGTAAGCGAATAGTCCCCCACCGGTTTCAAAGCTTTCCCCGGCAACCGGGTGGACCCCATCCGGGCCTGGATAATCCCAACAACATTACTGCTCATAATATCAACTCCCAAAACCAGCCCAACTAGCTAACTAGCAAACTAGCCCAACTAACTTCACGGATAAATTCTGAACAAAAACCTGTGGTTTGCCACCTGCATCTGATCGATATATTTATTTCTTTCCGCCGGTTTGTCCGGAATTCCGCCGCTCAGGCTCATAAAGTAATTGGCCGGTATATAAAACAAATAAAACTCAAACCAGATTATACCCCACAACCAGGCCGGCGCCAGTTTCATTATCTCCACCAGCCACCAGCCCAGTCCCGCTAAAATCACCAGGCCCATCGCCCGCCACAAAAGCCGTTTCTGCAGCTGCCAGCGGTATTTCTCCCCCCATTTCCCGCACTGGCGAGCACCCCGCCGGTGAACCCAGTACCGGTAGAGAAAAGACAGCATGCAGAGGAACATAATCACCCGGGCCAGTCTATCGGGGGAAAAAAATAATCCGCCGGCGCCCAGGATAAAAAACAGCGTATCATGACTGTATATCGGGATTATCCCCCACGCCCGCAGTTTTTTCTCCCCTCCGGGCAGTGGATCACGCTCCTCCAGTAGCCCCCCGGTCAGAGTCACCCAGTTGCGCAGAGTTTCATGCCAGATATCCACAAGAACAACTGAAAATCCGAGGCTTAAAACATAGAAATTATCCAGCCGGCCGGCAAGATAAATAAATAGACCTGATAAAATAAAACTGGCCGCTGCCCGATCAACAATCCGCTCCAGGTAAACTCCAAAAACCGAGCTTGAATCCCTGTGGCGGGCCACCGCCCCGCCAATACCGCCGGCAATCATTCCCCCCCACAGGAAAATAATTAAATATATATCAAAATTGCCTCCGATTATTCTCAACCCGGCTCCTATTTTTAAAAACAGGTTAATAAGCGTCCAGTTATGGGGAGCAAGAGGTAGGCGAACTGCCGCCGGCAGCAGAAGAACAACCACCGGTTGCACAAGCAAGCGATAAACCGGCGGCCGGGGACTGCGCAGCAGTTTCCAGTATTTAGACAGCAGCGCTGTCAAGAAAACAACTCCCGGGCTTCATTGTAATCTTCCTCCGTATCAATCTCTTTCCACGCCCCTCCCCCGGTTGCCGGCAGGGCAAACTGAACCCCTGCGCCGGCCAGCTCGGTAAAGGCGGAAGTATCGTAATTCTGCCAGTTGTGTTCGCCATCAAGAAGCTGGCGTTCTATTGTCCTGTTAAGCTTGTTCGCCGTCTTAGGGTTAAAATAGGCCAGACCTATCCACTCCCCGGCCGTATCGGCTGCCGGTATCTCCTTGGAGGACTCCACAAACTGTCCCCCCCGGGTGCGGACCTTCATTGCTTCCGCATGGTTGCTGTCAAAATCAACTGCCAGTCCCGACGGTTCACCCTCTGTCTCTTCCATGAATTTTTCAATAATCGGGGCTTCAAAAACAAGATCACTGTGCATATAAACAAAACCCTCGTCTTCAAACTCTTCCATCCCCATCCACATTGAAGCCATGTTGTTGGTAATTTCATAGAAAGGATTTGCAACATAACTCACGCGATCTTTAAGCTGGTCACGAATCATTTCATCCAGGTAACCGACAACCACACACACATCATCAACACCGTTCTCCTCAAGCAGACGCAGGGACCGCTCAATAATCAACTCGCCACCAACCTCCAGCAAACATTTTGGTTTCTCAAGCGTCCGCGGGTATAGCCGTGAAGATTCCCCCGCCGCAACAATTAACCCTTTCATAAATTTTACCTCCTTAAATTTCATCCGTATTCAACTTAATCTCTGAAACTCATGCAGCCGCTTATATGTTGACGAGGACTCCAGCAGTTCCCGGTGGGTCCCTGTAGATTCTATAGTCCGCCCTTCCAGAACAACAATTTTGTCCACGTGCTGAACGGTGGCCAGGGCGTGGGAGATAGTTACCATCGTCAGTTCCTCGGGCAAATTATCAATTGCCCTCAGAATTGCTTCCTCGGACTCACTGTCCACGTCCGAGGTGGCCTCGTCCAGGACTAAAACCGACGGGTTACCAACAAGTGCCCGGGCCAGGGTAATCCGCTGCGCCTGGCCGCCGGAGAGGCGCACGCCCCGCTCTCCAACCCGGGTTTCAAAACCTTCCGGCAGCGCCTCGATAAACTCCAGGGCTTCCGCCCTGCCGGCGGCGGTCCGGATCTCCTCTTCGCTTATTTTTTCCCGCCCGTAAGTTATATTTTCCGAAATAGAAGCGTCAAACAGAATCGGCGACTGGGTTACAAGGCCAAACATCTGCCGGTAAGCACCCACGTCAAACTCCCCCAAATCCTCACCGTCCAGGGTGATTTTCCCTTCCGTCGGATCATAAAACCGCATCAGCAGGTCAATCGCCGTTGATTTCCCCGCCCCGCTGGTCCCCACGAAAGCAAGCTTCTCCCCCCTGTTTATATCAAGATTCAGATCCCGCAGCGCGTATTCATCCGTGTTTGGATACTGGAAACTTACATCCTCAAATTTTATCGCCCGCTCAAAAACAGGTTCACGCCCCCCGGAGTCCATCAAGGAGTACTGCTTCCGTGTTTCAGCAAAAATGACATGGACACGCTCGGCCGCACCGCGCGCCGACTGCAGGTCGGTATAAACTCCCGAAACTTTGCGCAACGGTTTGTAGACCCAGAAAAGGGAAACGACAAAAACGATTAGCCCGTGCGGACTGAGCACTTCCCATCTAAATACCATCAGCCCGCCCAGGTAAAGAACTCCAATCCCCACCCCGTAAATCAACAGGTGGAGAATCGATTTAAGTCCTTTGTCGGCCACGATCTTCCGGCGCCTTTTCCGGTAAAACCGTTCATTCCTATCCTGGAAAAACTCTTTTTCTTCGCGCTCGGTGCCCAGGGATTTGACAAGTTTAATCCCCGCAAACCGCTCCTGCATCAAACTCACCATATCCCCCAGCACATCCTGGGACTGGCGGCTGTATTTTTTTATCCTCTGCCCCACTTTCGCCACTATCGCCGCACAAAGGGGTATTATCACGAAAGCGGGGGCCAGGATAGGGGCCGCATAGACGGCCACGGCCACCACAAATAGTATTTCCATCGGAGACTGGGCAAGCTGGCGTATGGCCCCGTTTATTGAAGATTTTAGCCGGCCAACATCCGAAGCCACCCGGCTCATCAAATCGCCGACGTTCCGGGTCTCGAAAAAACTTAGCGGCCGGTCCATGATATTTTCATACAACTCCTGCCGGATATCCTTGGTCACCGCCAGGGCCAGAATTTTCATCGTCACCTTGTTGCCCAGCTCGGCCAGTATCTCTACGCCCAGGATAAAAAACGCAACCACCAGGACAGCCTGGAGAATCTGGAACGGAGTCCCCTCCATCACCGTAAAAGCATATCCATCGGGTAAATAATAGGGAATCCGAGGCACTTCAATCGTCAGCCGGTGCTGTATATCCCCCTCAAAAATTTCCCGGGTAACCTCATGCAGAAGATATAGAACCCCCCCGTGGGAAAGCCCGTAG
>CAZKRS010000070.1:0-8337 GCA_964555265.1 uncultured bacterium
TGAAACCCGGCGGTTGGCCCAGGTGACACTGGTTGACTTCCAGAACCCGGAAGGACTGGAAAAAGAAGGTGGAACTTATTTCGCCCGGAGCGCTAACAGTGGTCTTCCCCGGCGGGGCCGGCCGGGACGTGGTGGGCGAGGGACGATTACTCCCGGGGCCCTGGAACGTTCCAATGTGGATATGTCGACCCAGTTTACCGAGCTTATATCCACCCAGCGGGGTTTCCAGGCCAATACCCGGACGATCCGGACCACCGACCAGATGGTCCAGGAACTGCTTCAGCTGCGATAACGGGCAGCTTTGGTTAAATAGTTTCCGGCGAAAATGGAGAAATAATTAACCGGGAACTGATTGTTTATTACAATAAAGACCAAAAACTGGTATTATGAAATTACAGGGATAAATCTTGAAACATTAATTTACAGTGAGGCTGGTATTATATGGACATCAGCAGTGTACTGGCGCTGATTGGCACTTTTGGCGTTATATTTATCGGGATGGCTATTGCCGGACAACTGACGATGTTTGTGGACCCGGCCTCGGTATTTATTGTGATTGGCGGGGGCATTGGAGCGTTCTTTCTCTCCTACCCGCTTGAAAAATGTTTGAATTTTTTATCAGTGGTTAAGGTGGTTTTCTCCCGTCAACAGCTTGACGTTGATGAGGTTCGCCCGGTAATGGTCAGTTTTGCCGAAAAAGCCCGCCGTGAAGGTCTGCTGGCCCTGGAAGATGATCTCCAGGAGCTGGATGATGAATTCTTGCGGAAAGGAATCCAGCTTGTTGTTGACGGCACCGACCCCGAGCTGGTCGAGCAGATCATGAGCACGGAACTTGAACAGATCGATGACCGGCATAGTTTTGGTTCCGGGGCAATGATCCATATGGCCGGATTATTTCCCGCCCTGGGAATGATTGGGACCTTAATCGGGTTAGTAGTAATGCTGGCCCGTCTTGATGATCCGGATGCCCTTGGTCCGGCGATGGCCGTTGCTCTTATTACAACCCTCTACGGGGCTATTATTGCTAATGTTGTCTGTGCTCCCATGGGGGAACGTCTGGAAACAAAAAATGATAAAGAAATCCTGCAGAAACAGCTAATGATTGAAGGTGTAATGGCTATTCAAGCTGGTGAGAATCCAAGAATTGTTGAAGAAAAGCTCAAAGCTTATTTACCCGAGAGTAAAGTAACGGACGAAGAATCCGGGGAGGAGTAAACCATGGGGGATGACAATGGAGATTCCGGTGAAGGTCGCTGGTTGACCACCTACGGGGATGCTATGACCCTGCTACTCACCTTTTTTGTGGCTCTGCTGTCGATGTCCACCATTGAAGAAGAAACCTTTCAGATTACAATCAGCGCATTCCAGGGGGCGGTGGGGTTCCTGGACGCCGGTCGAACCCTGGCCCCGGGCGAGTTGATGGACATGGGAATTAATGTCCACGAGCTGAGTGAAGCCGAAACAACGATTGCCGAACATATACCCCGTGATATTGAACAGATGATGGAAGCCGAAGATGACGCTCAGATTGAGCGGGACGAGCGGGGAATAGTTATCCAGGTGACCGATCAGCTTCTGTTTGAGCCGGGCCAGGTGGAAATCACCGAGGAAGGTAGAGTTTTTCTGAGCCGGGTGGGCCTTTTTCTGAGTGCTCCGGCTTTCCAGGATCGCGCAGTGCGGGTTGAAGGACACACGGATAATGTCCCTACTACCCGTTATCCAAGCAACTGGGAGATATCGGTCCTGCGGGCCACAAATGTTGTCCGGCATTTTGTTGATGTTGACGAGTTGCCCCCGGAACGTTTCTCGGCGGTGGGGTTTGGAGAAACACGCCCGGTCGCCAGCAATGAAACTGAAGCGGGCCGGGCTGAAAATAGAAGGGTTGAGATTGTGCTGCTTCGTGACGATATACAAAGAGAGTGGTTCCAGCACCGTGGCTGAACAGATACGCCGTGTTTTTACCTTGAATCACTGGAGGCGAACTAAAAATGGCTGAAGAAGAAGTTCTTGGCGAGGAAGAGGCGACCGCCGAAGAAGAATCGACTGAAGAGTCCGAAGGCGGTGGATTAGGAAGTCTGCTTGATTTCGGGGGAGGGATGATGGACTCCATGGTGGTTAAACTTTTGACCGGGGCTATTGTCCTGGTGGCTATTGTGTTGATAGTTATCGGGGTCAGCCACTATATGATGGAAGCGTTGTTGGTAGGAACCACCCCCGGGCGGGAAGATCCGGAAGTTGACACCGCCCAGCCAACCGCCGGTCGGGAACCGATGGAAACGATGGAACTTGAAGGAGATTTCATGGTTGCCAAGGAAAACCCCCGCACTAACAGAATGCGGACGATAAAAATAACTATTCATCTTGGTTTCCGGGACGGTGCTTCAGCCCTCCGGGCCGAACTGCAGAGCAGAATGCCCCAGATAAGGGACAGGATATATTCTATTTTAGGCAGCAAATCGTATGAAGAACTTGATTATGAAAATCTTCCCGATTTAAAAGATGATATAAGAACTGAAATTAACACCCTCCTGGTCAGTGAGTATCGCGTCCAGGAAGTATTCTTTTCGGACTTGATGATCCAGTGATTTGTCGCATTAAACTAAAGGTTGATCGATAATGCCCGACGAAGATGATGTTCTTGGCCAGGACGAGATAGACGCTCTCCTGGGTGAACTTGAAGAAGGGGAAGAAGAAGGCGGAGGGGAGGAAGTATCCACTGCGGGCGTGGCTGATCAACCTGACCAGGAAACTACATCGGCGGCTGAACCCGATGATAAATTTAAAGATCGGAATATTAAAACCTACAATTTTAAACGTCCCGATAAGTTCAGCAAGGACCAGATCCGAACGCTGCAGATGATTCACGAATCGTTTGCCCGCACGACGACGACCGAACTTTCCGCCCAGCTTCGTTCCCTGGCCAGTCTGACCGTTGCTTCGGTTGATCAGCTCAGCTACGAGGAGTTCATGAAAGTTGTTCCCAACCCAACCACGCTTGGAGTTCTGGATATGGAACCACTGGACGGGAAGGCTATATTTGAGATGGATCCCGCCCTCGTGTTCCAGATCGTTGACCGCCTGTTTGGAGGCACGGGTTCTACCTCGCCGGTAAACCTTGAGCGGGAACTTACCGATATTGAACATAGCGTAATTGAACGAATATTTATGAGTATTCTAAATAATCTCCGGGAATCCTGGGAGGAAATAATAGAACTTCGGCCCCGGCTGGAGCAGATTGAGTCCAACCCTCAATTTGTTCAGATTGTTCCTCCGAATGACATGGTTGTTCTTATAACTTTTGACACCCAGATTGGCGACGTGGAGGGAATGACAAACCTCTGTATTCCTTACGTTATCCTGGGACCGGTAATTAATAAACTTTCGGCCACTTTCTGGTACAGTTCGGCCAGTCATGAACTGACCGACGACCAGATTGAACGGCTGCGGGAAAAAATAGATTATGTGGAAGTTCCGGTCAGTGTGAAAGTGGGAAAAACAAAACTGGAAGCCGGTGAAATTTTATCTCTTGAAGAGGGAGATATTATTAAACTGGATACCGGTCTTGATGAACCGTTTAAGCTAATAATTAACGGCCGGGAGAAGTTTTTCTGTAAACCCGGCCAGCGGGGCCAGGCCCGGGCCGTCCAGGTACTTGAACCTCTTGAAGAGGAAGAATTCATAGCGAACATAATTGGTGATTTGAAAGAGGAAATATTAGAAGAAGAACTTGAAGGCGAGGCGATCTCCAGTGGCAGATGAAGATGTTCTTTCCGACGACGAAATAGAAGCTCTACTTGACGAGGAAGAAGGTGGAGAAGCAGACTCTTCCGCCGGCGATGATGAGGGGATAAATATGGAACGGGTGCGGGAGGTGTACGAGGAAATAGCCGGGACGGTTGAGAATATTCTGGCTACTATTTTAAGCCGGGAGGTTGATTCCCGTTTAATCGAATGCACCCTGATGGAAAAGGATGCCCTCAAGGAGGCCCTGGACGAACAAAAATGGGTGGTTGTCAGCTCCGAGCTGGCCGGTGATGTTGATGGGACGGCCCGCTATGTGCTGCCCGAAGATATCGGCCTCCAGTTAGCTGATTTGATGATGGGCCAGGAAGGCGAAAGCCCCCCCGAAGAGTTCGACGACGTTTATGAAAGTGCTATCGTCGAAATTTATAACCAGCTTGTTAACTCCCTGGCTAATAAATTAAATGAGCTGACCGGCGCGGAAATTGAACTAAAACCGCCCGAAAGTGAAATCGTGGAAACTTCCGATTTTCATGATGAACTGAGCGATGAAGAGTTTTTATGGGTCGAGTATACCCTGTCGATTGAGGAACTTTTTGATTCCGGGTCGTTTTTTGAACTTCAGCCCGGCTCGGTGGCCGAAATGCTCTCAAAAACCGGCGAAGAAGAACAAGCCGCTCCCGCCGCTGAAGAAACTGCTGCCCCGAAAACTTCGCCGGAAGAAGGTGGAGAGGGTGGAAAAGCGGAAGGGGATAAAGAGGTAAAAAATGTAGAGTTCCCCCAGTTTGACGCGGCCGAAGGTGAGAAACCTGTCGGTAATATTAATATGCTCATGGATGTGCCCATGGAAGTCTCGGTCGAACTGGGCCGGACCAATCTACAGGTGAAGGAAATATTGAACCTGGGTGCCGGTTCGATCATTGAACTGGACCGCCTGGCCGGTGAACCTGTTGATCTTCTGATTAACGGCCGGCTGGTTGCCCGCGGAGAAGTTGTCGTAATTGATGAGAACTTCGGGGTCCGGGTTACTTCGATTGTTTCCCCCATGGAACGTATAAAATAGCAGTCCTTTTTTTCTCCGCCGGCTGAAGCAACAGCCCTCATATTCTCATGCCTTAAAAAAGTATTTGCATTTACCGGGATTTTCTATTATATTTAATAAGTGACTGACGAATGGGAATCGTCTTTTGATTGAGTATTGTTGTAATGACCTGGAATGTGAATGGTAATTGATTGTGAATGGAAAGGGGAACACCGGTATGTCTGCCCGCCAGGGTATAGCCTGTCTGAGTTTCTGTTTATTACTTGTCTTGCCCACCTTATTGTATGCCGGGGAAACCAGTTTAGCTTCCGATGAATATCTTTCCGGGGAGATTTCTACTCAAACTTCTGAAACCGATACTGCTCCCACTGCAGCCGCTGAATTTGAAGGCTCCGGCCAGGCCGGAGTAGATTTATTCTGGTTAATTTTGAAGATATGTGGTGTGCTGGTTTTGATTAGCGGTGGTATCTACGGTCTGGTTCATCTGTTGAAAAGCTCGGGGCTTGCCGGCGGCGGAAATGATTTTATGAAAGTTATTTCCTCTCTACCGGTTGGCCGGGAAAAATATCTGCGGATAGTTCGAGTGGGCGAACAGTTTCTTGTTATCGGGGTTACCGAGGGTTCTATTAACAGGGTCAGCGAGATCGAAGATGGCGAAACCATCCAGGCTCTCAAGATGGCCGCCGAAAAAAATAATGATAAAAACACCGATTATTCTTCCGATTTCCGCTCTGTTTTTCAGCGGTTTTTAGGGAATCAACCCTCTGGTAATACCCCGGGTTCCCCCCAGGGTAGTCCGCTGGATGAAATGCAGAAAAAATTGAAGGAAATTTCAACCCCCGGTGAATCCTCCCTATGAAAAAAGTTGTGCTTTTTTTCATGGTGATGGCAGTTTTATTCATAGTAACAACCCCCCTCAAGGCTCAGACCGGATTTAATTTACCCTCGGTGGAAATGAGTTTTGACGAGGCGTCCGAACCGGGAGAAGTAAGCACCGCAATGCAACTGCTGTTTTTGGTGACCATCCTGGCCCTTGCTCCCAGTATTTTACTAATGGTCACCTGTTTTACCAGGATAATAATTGTTCTGAATTTTATTGGCCGTGCCCTGTCTTTACAGGGTATGCCTCCCCGACAAGTTTTAGTTAGCCTGGCTATTTTTCTGACATTTTTTATCATGGCTCCGACAATCGGGGAGATCAATGAGCGAGCCGCCCAGCCTTACCTGGGCGGCGAAATAGGACAGATGGAAGCACTGCATGAAGCTTCTGTTCCGCTCCGGGCATTTATGCATCAGCACACCGACCGGGAAGAACTGGCTTTCTTTTTGCAAACAGCCGGGATGTCCCGTCCGGAAACGCGGGCTGATGTGCCAATCTGGGTTTTGATTCCCGCGTTCATGTTAACCGAGATTAAAAAAGCTTTTGTCATGGGGGTTCTTATATTCATTCCTTTTGTGGTCATTGACATGGTTGTGGCCAGTGTGCTTATGTCAATGGGAATGATGATGCTGCCTCCGGTGATGATTTCTCTGCCTTTCAAAATTTTACTGTTTGTGCTGGTGGACGGCTGGACGGTCATTACCCGTTCAATCACTGAAACTTACGGGGTTGTCTGACAAAATGACCGGATATTTTTACACAATGACCTGGTTTTTACCGGGGAGTGCCGGTAGATTATGAACATGGAAATGGCGATTGAGCTCGGGCGGATGGCCCTGCTGAACGCCCTGATGATTGCCCTCCCGCTGCTGGGAGCCGGTATGGTGGTAGGGCTGGCGATAAGTATTTTTCAGACTGCCACCAGCATCCAGGAGCAGACGATGACCTTTGCTCCCAAGATAGTATCGCTGATTTTCGTCTTGGTTTTTGGAGGACCGTGGATAATCCAGCGGTTGATGAGTTTTACCCTTCAGCTCTGGGAATATCTTAGCGTGGTCGGAGGTGCCGGCTGATGGATCCCGTGGTATTTTTGATGGAAAATTTCGAAGGATTCATGGCCCTGCTGCTCAGGCTTACCGGACTTTTTATTCTTGCGCCTGTGTTCAGCAATGAGGTTATTCCCAACCGGATAAAGGGGATGTTTATCGTCCTTGTGGCGGCCCTGACTTTCCCCGTGCTCGCGGCCGGGGGGGTATTGCCTTCAACAAATACGTTTGCAGGTCTGGCTGTTGTTGGGGTGGGAGAGATGTTTATTGGCTTTACTATTGGCTTCATGACGCTTGTGGTTCTGACAATTTTTAGAATTTCCGGTCAGTTTTACAGCATTCAGATGGGATTTGGAATTATTAATGTTTTTGACCCCATGGCCGAGACAAGTGTGCCGATAATTTCTCAGCTTAAAGCTCTCCTGATGAGCGTTGTTTTTCTTGTGATTGGCGGCCACCGTTTTCTGCTTGAAGCCATTTTTAAAAGTTACGAATTTGTACCTTCTATCTACAGCCTCGATCCCCGGCCCATAATTGCGATTATTGCCCCCCAGTTCGATAAAATGTTTGAAATTGGTTTTGTTATTGCCATCCCGCTAATTGGGATTGTTTTTTTGATGACCATGTCCCTGGGACTGCTTTCAAAACTGGCTCCCCAGATGAATGTGATGATCCTGGGCTTTGGTTTAAAAGTGATGGTCGGTTTAATCACCTTTATCAGTCTCCTCCCGGCTTTTATGTTCGCCGCCCGGCAGTTGTTTGATGAAATTTTTCATGATGTTTATCTGCTGATGGAGGCGATGGGCTAATGGGAAAATTAGCAGGTCTTCCGCTTGCCCTTTCGGAGGAAAGAAAATTTAGGGCCACTGCCGCGAACAGAACTATTGATTTACAGTTTTTTGCTTCTGCGGAAGATGAAGGACGAACGGAGGACCCGACCGATAAGCGGAAAAGAGAAGCCCGCCAGGAGGGGCAGATACCCCGGACGGAGGAACTGGCCACCGCCCTGGTTATGGCCGCCGGATTTTTAGTTATCTGGTTTTTTGGCGATTGGATGTTTTTTCAGATCAGGGATTTTGCCCGGGAAATGATGGGACTGCAGCGTTTCACTGATATTAATCACGGTAACGCTCACCGGCTTTTGCTTGAAATGATCTGGGTTGGTGTAAAAGTAGTTTCTCCGGTGGCGGCCGCTGCTTTTGCTGCGGGAGTGGTTGCCAACATTGCCCAAGTTGGTTTTATGTTGAGCGCCGAACCGTTGAAACCGGATTTATCCAATATTAAACCTTCGCTGTCAAAAATCGCAGAAGAAATGCTGTTTTCCAAGAAAATGGCCTGGCAACTTTTCACGTCCATTGTCAAGGTGGCCGCAATTGGTGCTGTGGCTTTTGAAGTTATATATTCAGATTTTGACGGCCTGCTGGTAGCCCTGGGTTTTCCCTTGATAAACGGGGTGAGTTTTGTCCTGGGAATGGCGTTTGAAATAATCTGGAAAACGGTTGTTATCCTATTGATTCTCAGCCCGATTGATTATGCGTTCCAGTATTATATGCATCTTGAACAGTTAAAAATGACGCCCCAGCAGGTTGATGATGAACGTAAACAGCGGGAAGGTAATCCGGAGATTA
>CAZKRS010000071.1:0-5182 GCA_964555265.1 uncultured bacterium
CTTCAAGCATTTTGGCCAGTTATTAGATTGCGGCGTCGGGATACGACACCCGGATGCTTTTGATAAATGCCGAGGCTATATTGTAATGATGATCCTCCGCCCGGTCGTATTCAACATAAGATTTCTGTATTGCCCCCTCCACCTGCTCCAGGTCTATTTTATTGCCCTCTTTAACGGTGCGGGCGGCTATTTCCAGTCCGTTCAGCAGCCGCCGGGCGTCACCACCCGCTGCTTCTACCAGGTGCTGCCGGGCTTTGTCCGTTAAATTTATTTCTTTTTTAACACCCCGTTCTTTATCTTTAAGCGCCCGGTTAAGGAGAGTTTCCAGGTGCCGGTGCTCAAGCGGTTTAAATTCAACTAAAAGCGAGCGGGAGAGCAGGGCGTTATTCAGGTAGAAAGTTGGGTTTTGTGTTGTGGCTCCGAATAAAACCAGTGTCCCGTCCTCCACCGAGGGGAGCAGCGCGTCCTGCTGAGCCTTGTTAAACCGGTGTATTTCATCAAAAAACAGGAGAGTATCTTTATCCTGGTGTTCAAGTCTTGTTCTTGCCCGGTCTATAACTTCCCGCAGGTCGTCTTTGCCCGCCAGGACCGCGTTCAAGCGCTCAAAACTTGCTTCCGTCTGCCGGGCAATGATGTGGGCCAGCGCTGTTTTGCCGCAGCCCGGCGGCCCGTGGATGATCAGGCTGGAGAGCCGGTCGGCCTGCAGGGTTTGCCTGAGTGGTTTGTTTTTACCCAGGGCGTGCTGCTGACCGACAAATTCTTCGAAATTACGGGGACGCATCCGGTGGGCAAGAGGGGTTTGTTCCCTGCTTTTATTATTGCTCTCTTCAGAATTTTTCTGGAAAAGATCCCGACCGGTCATGAAATAATTTCAGCACATTCTTCAAGCAGCCGCTCGGGATTATAAGCCGGCACCCAGCGTTTTATCATTTCACCCTTCTGAAACAGCATTACGCCGGGAAGCTGCTTGAGGTCATATTTTTTTGTCAGTGATTTTGATTTTATCGTGTTGACCAGGCTTACCTGCAGATGGGAAGAATGTTCGGATTGAAGTCTCTCCAGCTCAGGTTTCAGTTTCCAGTTGGTGGGATGCCCCGGTTTCATGAACACCATAAGATGGTAATAGTTACCGGTGTTAACCACGTGACCGAAAGTAACTGAATCTACGTATTCAAAACGGCTCCGATCAAATAGAAAATCACCAACCAAAAAGTTCTGGAATTGATCCTGGAAATCATCACGGTATTTTATATTGGCCATCCGTCTGATTTCCTCCCCCTCCCGGAAAAGCAAAAAAGCCGGGCAGCTGTGGATATGCCATTCGTAAAAATAATCCCGGAAATCGGCCATCCGGCAGCCAATAAATTTGAAAATATCTTCATGCTGCTCACAGACAGAGATCACTGCCGGCTCAATTAACTGGCACAGGTTGGAGGAAGGTTCGAGAAAATATATAAGTGCCGGTTTTTCAACCTTGGCCAGCACTTTCTCAAGTTTGCGTGATTCGGGCGGTTTAAAGGGGCGGGGTATCGTCATTTTTTACTCCTTTGACGTTATTGATTTTATCAGTAAGATTTTTAATCCTGGCGAACGTTTCTTTGCTCAGATTACCCGGCGGCGAGCTCTCTTCGCGCCGTATCAGCTCCCCGGCCAAGTTTAATGCGGTCAGCAGGGCAATCTGTAAATTTGAAGCGTTTTCAGACCGTTCCTCAAGCGTTTTAACGCCCTCTTTGACCCGTTGGAAAGCTTCTTCGGTTAAATCTTCGTTCTCCCGGGCCCGTATGGGTAGTTGAGTTCCCAGCAGGGAAAACTTTTTCTTCGACCGCTCAGGAGAGTTCATCAGTATCATCTTCTCTCTCGAGTTTACCGGCCAGAGAGCTTATTTTTTTTAATTTCCGCTCAAGCTCGCCGCCGAACCGGGCAAATTCAAACTTCTGGTTCTTGATTTTTTCTTCCAGTTCATCGGTATATTTTTCCTTCTCTTCCAGTGTTTCCTCCAGGTCAGCCGTCTTTTGACTGAGTTTGTTACATTTAGATTTTAAATGTTGATACTGGTTTAGTAAATCCTCAACACTGGCCAGCAGTTTATTTATTGCCCGCTCGGAGTCGATATTTATTTCTCCCTCAGCCGGGCACCGTATTTTTTTCGAAGAGCAGTCAGTATCTTTTCCTGGACTTCGTTGACCTCGCTGTCGCTGAGTGTTTTATCTTCACGTCGGAACTCAAGATTAAAACTTACGCTTTTTTCGTCCCCGGCCAGCGGTTCTCCCCGGTAATAATCAAAAATCGTTATTTTTTCCAGCCAGCTGCCGGTCTTGCGAATTGTCTTTTTCACCGGCCCCACCGGCTGGTCGATCTTCAAGACCAAATCCAGGTCTCTTTTTACGGTGGGGGTGGTCGAATAGGAAGAATAAACCGGCTCTTCGGCCGGTTCCGGGGCCGATATATTAAGCTGGGCCCCCAGGACTGGATAATCATCGCTGTCATTTCCGGTGGCAATTTCCCCTACCGGTCCAATTTCCCGGTTGTCAACTATGATTGTTCCACAGCGGTTCCGCACAAATCCCGGGTTATCGGCGGGGATAATTTCGTGATTTTTATGGCCCAGATACTCAAGCAGCGCAAATATTAGCCCTTTCAGGTCGTAAAAATCA
This sequence comes from uncultured bacterium, assembly GCA_964555265.1. GTDB lineage: Bacteria > T1Sed10-126 > T1Sed10-126 > T1Sed10-126 > T1Sed10-126 > CAZKRS01. The sequence goes on from CAZKRS010000071.1 coordinate 2,655, forward strand.
AACTGCCGGTTAGTATCGTCCCAGCTTTCTCTCTCCAGCATTCCCCGGGCCATGAGTCCCAGGTGCAGCGGCTCCTCTTTGCTGTCGGGCGGATAAATGCGGCCAAGTTCAAAAATACGGATATTTTCCCGCCCCCCGGCAATGTTTTTTCGCAGGCTTTCAAGTAGCCCGTCAAGAATTGACTGGCGCATAGTTGCCTGGTTGTTACTCAGTGGGTTTGATAGTTCCCGGGGGTTTTTTCGGGCTGAAAAACGGTGCTGGTCTCCGCCAACAAAACTGAACGTGATGTTTTCTGTAAATCCCCGGGCCGTTAAAAAACGGATAATATTTTCTTTCGTTTTATTCTCCCGGCAGGGGGTATGGGCCAGGTTGATATCGGGGAACTCTGTGGGGATCTCTTCATATCCGTTGAGCCGTACTATTTCTTCGATCAAATCTTCCTCCCGCGTCAAATCTTTTCTCCAGCTGGGCGGGGAGACCTCCAGGGTTTCTTTCTTTTCTACAATATCCATCCCCAGCCGTTTGAATGTCTCAACGGCGGTCTGCTGGCCGGGATTGTAGCCAATCAGTTTTTTAAACCCGTCGGAACTAAAGGAAATTTGAATTTCCGGGCGGTTTCTTTCCCTTCCTTCAGCAGCCCGGCATACTGTAAATTCTTCCCCCTGGTGGGGATCTGTTTCCAGAAGCTCAATACAGCGGGCCAGGCAGCGATTATAGTTTTCCGGGTCAACCCCCCGCTCGAAACGGTGGGAAGCTTCAGTGTGCAGCTTGTGGCGGTTTGAACTGCGGCGAATTATTGAAGGTTCAAAATAAGCGCCTTCAAGCAGCAGATTGGTGGTTGAACGGGTAACCTGGGTCGGGCTGCCCCCCATTATTCCCGCCAGCGCCACAGGATTTTTCCTGTCGGCTATTACCAGATCTTCACTCCTGAGTTTGCGTTCTTCATCGTCCAGGGTGGTTAATCTTTCGTTTTTCTTTGACCGCCGGACAATGATTGGATACTCCAGTTTATCGGCGTCAAAAGGATGCAGCGGGTGGCCGACTTCAAAAAGTGTGTAGTTGGTTATATCTACGATATTATTCAGCGGTCGCAATCCCATCTTTAATATTCTTTTCTGGATTGCAAAAGAGGAAGGTCCGACCGTTATGTTTTTAACCGGGACGCCGGTGTATGCCCAGCAGCCGTCGGGATCATCAATTTTAATTTTTGCTTCAGTTTCGGGCCCTTCCGGTAGTTCGGCTGGCCGGGGATCTTTAAGATCCAGTTTCTCGGCCGCAGCGAAATCCCGGGCCACTCCCAGGTGGGAGAGACAGTCGGGCCGGTTGGGGGTTAAATCAACCTCCAAAAGCGGATGCTGGAGTTCAAGGGCCTTAACCGCATCGGTTCCCGGTGAGAAACTGTCGGGGATTTCCAGCAGGGTATGGGCTTCTTCCGTCAGTCCGATTTCCCGGGAGGAACAGAGCATTCCCGCCGATTCAACCCCTGCAAAATCTATTTTTTCTATTTTTTCAGCACCCAGTTTCCCCCCCGGGGCCGCCCACAGGTAGTGACGGTTTGGCAGCACACCGGGAGCGGCAGTAACCACCTGCTCCTGTTGGGTTCCGTTACTTATCTCACATATTTTTAAATCAGGGCGTTTTGGATGGCGTTTAACCTCGAGGGTTTCAACAACCATCACTCTCTCAAGCCGGCGGTCCAGCTCAATCACTTCATCAACTTCCAGCCCGATGTCGGTGAGCCGGTGAGCTAAATCTTCGATGTCCTCAGGAATATCAGTAAATTCCGCCAGCCAGTCCGTCAAAATCCGCATAAATCAATCACCGCTGTCTTAGTTTAAAAGAAAACAACTGTTCCACAAAAAAACGTAGAGACTATCTGGTTAACTCAAAACTGTGATAAAAACCGCATGTCGTTCTCAAAGAAAAGCTGGAGGTTATCCACGCCGTATTTAAGCATTGCCAGCCGTTCGACTCCCATCCCGAAGGCGAACCCCTGGTATTTTTCAGTGTCGTAACCCACAGCTTCAAAAACCCGGGGATGCACCATTCCGGCCCCCAGTATTTCCAGCCAGGTTGTTGAGCTACTTCCCGGGGGTTCGAAAGCAATATCTATTTCGGCTGATGGTTCGGTAAAAGGGAAGTAACTGGGTCGGAATCGTAGCCGGGTATCCTCGGAAAAAAGCCGGTGAACAAATAACTCCAGGGTTCCCTTTAATTCGGAAAAAGTAACTTTTTCGTCCACCCACAGCCCTTCCACCTGGTGGAACATGGGGGAGTGTGTTACGTCTGCGTCCCGGCGAAAAACTTTCCCCGGGGCAATAATCTGTAGCGGCGGCTGCGTGTTCTCCATTGCATGGATTTGAACGGGTGAGGTGTGTGTACGCAGCAGCCGGCCGTCCTCCAGGTAGAATGTATCATGCATATCCCGGGCCGGATGGTCCTCGGGAATATTAAGCGCCTCAAAATTATACCAGTCGGTTTCTATCTCCGGACCGTCTTCGGAATTAAATCCCATCTGTCGAAAAATA
>CAZKRS010000071.1:5192-8284 GCA_964555265.1 uncultured bacterium
TAATTTCCTGCAAAACCTGGCGGACCGGATGGGTGTGACCGACTCTTACCCCCCGCCCGGGGAGAGTAACATCAAGCCACTGTTCTTTTTTTTTCTTTTCCCGGGCTTTTTCCTTGAGCTGTTTTTCCTTGCGCTCAAAAGTGGAGTTTAGCCTGTTCTTGAGTTGGTTGGCCTCTTTACCAACTTCGGGCCGTTTTTCAGGTGGGACCGCGGACATGTTGCTTAAGATTTCCCTGAGGGTTCCCTTCCGCCCGAGATGTTTTACCCGAAAATCCTCCAGTTGTTCAAGAGTGCTGCAGTCTTCCAGTTCTTCAAAAGCACTATTTTTTACTTCTTCAAGCAGCTGTAGGGGGGAAGACAAGTTATGATTGCTCCTCGGCCGTCCGGACAATTTCACTGAAAGTTTCAGGATCGCGAACAGCTATATCAGCCAGCATCTTTCTGTTCAGTTCAATATCCGCTTTCTTGAGATCTCCGATTAAACGGCTGTAAGTGGTTCCGTTTTTGCGCGCCGCGGCATTGATCCGGGCGATCCATAACTGCCGGAACTCTCTCTTCTTTTCCCGGCGGTGACGGAAGGCATGCTTCAGCCCCCGTTCCACGCTTTGTTTGGCTTCCCGGTAGAGTTTACTGCGTCCCCCACGGTAGCCTCGAGCCTGCTTCAGAATTTTCTTGTGTTTTTTCCGCCTGAGGTGACTCTTTTTTGTTCGGGGCATTGTTATTTCCTCCTTTAAGGTGAAGTTTGTGCTGAATTGCCGGTGTATAACCGGCACATCTAAATTATAATCAAAAATCAGGTAATCGAATATCGGCTGAAAAGCCGGCTCTTGGTTAGCTGCTGCTTATTTTACCGGCTGGATGACCGGCGGTGGGATATTAACCCCCGTACGGCAGCATCTTTTTGACCCGTTTGACGTCGGCGTTACTTACTTTGCCTTCCTTGCGCAGATTGCGCTTGCGCTTGCTTTCTTTGCGCGTCAGCAGGTGACTTTTGTTTGCTTTTTTATACATCACTTTTCCGTTGGCGGTAATTTTAAACCGTTTGGCTGCCGCCTTGCGGGTTTTCATTTTTGGCATTGTTACTGGACCTCCGTTGTTTCAAACTTGTTAGTCTTTACTGCTTTTTGGTTCCATCTCCATGGTCATGGTATGGCCCTGCATGTCAGGCTCCCGGACTACTTTACCGTATTCCTGTAGTTCTTCTTTCATCTGCTCGAGAACTCTTTCCCCGAGCTCGGGTTTGGTTACCTGGCGCCCGCGGAAAAAAACCTGGAACTTTACCTTGTTGTTGTTTTTTAGAAATCTCTCCGCATCACGACGTTTGAAATTAAAATCATGTTCTTCAATCTGCGGTTTTAAACGCAGTTGTTTCAGTTCCATCGTGTTTTGTTTCTTTTTCGCTTTCTGCCGGGCCTTCTGCTGCTCATATTTATACTTCCCGTAATCCATCATCTTGACAACGACGGGATCTGCCTGGGGCGCTACCTCTACCAGGTCTTTGCCGTTCTCTTCCGCCTTTTCAAGGGCTTCCTTGAGTGGTAATACTCCCACCTGCTCACCCTCTACGGTTACCAGGCGTACTTTGTCCTCTCGAATTTGTTCGTTCACACGGACCTCGTCCTCTGGATTACTTATCAAAGGCACCTCCAAAAAATTATTAGTAAGACAAACTCATCCATTTTAACTAATAGAGCTGGAACAATCAAATAATATCGCAGTTTAAACTACAATTTGCTCCGCAACCAGCCCCGGTTAACGGATTTTAGTGGATAAGTTCCCGGTTTTTAATAGATTTTTTTATTATCTCCACTGCTTCCTCTTTCTCCAGGGAATGGCTGTCGTCCTCGCCATACCGGCGCATCTCCACTTTTTCCGCCTCTTCTTCGTCGCTGCCAAGGATAAATACAAAAGGTATCTTCTGTTTGATACTTTTCTTGATGCGTTTGCCCAGTGTATCCTCCGGGGCCAGAATTTGAGTGTTTATATTTTCTTCCTCCAGCAGTTGTTTTACCCGGCGGGCGTAGTCCATATTTTCGTCGCTAATCGGCAGTATCCAGGCCGGGCAGGGAACAAGCCAGGGGGGGAAGGCCCCTCCGTAATGTTCAACCAAACAGCCGAAAAAACGCTCAAGCGAACCAAACAGCGCCCGGTGGATCATGATCGGGCGTTCCGGTTCACCCTTTTCGTTGATATATTCAACATCAAACCTTTCGGGGACGTTAAAATCGACCTGGATAGTGCTGCACTGCCACTCCCGGTCCAGTGAATCCCTGATCTTAAGGTCAATCTTGGGGCCGTAGTAGACCCCCTCGCCGGGGTCTATTTCGTAAGGTAACCCGGCCTTTTCCAGCGCTTCTTTTAGCCCGGAGGTGGCCAGGTCCCAGCGCTTTTGGGTTCCCACGAAATCGTCCGGCTGGGTGCTGACAAATATTTCGTATTCTTCAAACCCGAAGGTGGTGAGTATTTCAGTCGTGAACTCCAGCAGTTTAAGCAGTTCTTCTTCTAATTGATCCGGCCGGCAGAAAATATGGGCGTCGTCCTGGGTGAATCCCCGCACCCTCAGCAGCCCGTGCAGGACACCCGATTTTTCATAACGGTAAACGGTTCCCAGCTCCGCTAACCGGAAGGGCAAATCCCGGTAACTGCGGGTTTTGCTGTTGAATATTTTCATGTGGAAAGGACAGTTCATCGGTTTTACCCGGTAGTTTTCATTTTCCATCTCCAGGCCGGGAAACATATTTTCTGAATAGTGCTCCAGATGACCGCTGATTTCCCATAGTTTTTCTTTTGCCAGGTGGGGAGTATAAACAAGCTGGTAGTCTTCCGCCTGGTGGCGATCCCTCCAGTAATTTTCTATTTCCGTTCGGATATGTCCGCCTTTTGGATGCCAGATTACCATCCCCGGACCGACGTCATCCTCAATATGAAAGAGGTCAAGCTGCTCACCCAGCCGCCGGTGGTCTCTCTTCTTGGCCTCTTCAATTTTCCGTTCGTATTCTTCCAGCTCTTCCTCCTCCTGGAAGGCAATACCATATACTCGCTGCAGTGTCGGGCCTTCTTCGTCCCCGCGCCAGTGTGCACCTGAAACGCGG
>CAZKRS010000072.1:0-8274 GCA_964555265.1 uncultured bacterium
AAGTGTGAAAGTGGGAAAGTGTGAAAGTGGGAAAGTGTGAAAGTGTGAAAGTGTGGAATTTATGCTTGATTATTAACGGGACAGACTTTATTATTCATAAGTCAAATTTTAAAAATTATCGGGAGGCAAAATGATGACCAGGTATATCTGCACTGTATGCGGTTATGTTTACGATCCTGAAGAAGGCGATCCAAGCGCCGGTATTGAACCGGGAACTTCTTTTGACGATCTTCCTGACGACTGGGAATGTCCGGTCTGCGGCGTTGGCAAAGAAGATTTCACCGCCCAGGAATAATAAAACGATAACTTTTTGACATACAGTTGATACGAAGATAATTTATAACCATCAGCCCCCCTCCGGAATACAGGGGCCCTTCTCTTTCACTGGCTGATCACTATGTAGTCCCCTCCAAAAAGAGTCCGGTTAATGTCCGGAATTCTATGCAAATTTACAGATTTAATAGATTTTATCGATCATTGCATGAGGAGAATAAAATATGGAAGTTACATTTCTGGGCACCGGAACGTCAATGGGAGTGCCCATGATTGGCTGTAATTGTGCGGTCTGCAGTTCTGAAGATCCAAGAAATAAACGGCTACGAAGTTCCGTTTACATCCAGACTGAGAATAATAAATTTATCATTGATACCACGCCGGAATTCAGAATCCAGATGATCCGGGAAAATATAAAGGAACTTGATTTTATCTTATTTACCCACGATCATGCCGACCACATCCTGGGGATTGATGATCTTCGGCCCCTCTGTAAGAAAAACAATAAGACCATCCCCTGCTACGGTTCCCGGTATACACTCTCGGAAATTAAAGAAAGATTCCCTTACCTCTTTAGTGAAGATAACCCGGACAGCTGGCGCCCAAAACTTGATTTTATTCCGGTGGAAGATAAATTTGAAGAATCAGGTCTTGAAATTATTCCCCTGTCCGTGGAGCATGGTAATGAGCGGGCTCTTGGTTACCGGATTAAAGATTTTGCTTATATAAGTGATTTGAGCGACTTGCCCGAACAAACAGCCGAAAAGATGAAGAACCTGGAGGTGCTGGTCCTTGACGGGCTGCGTTTTGAACCCCATTACAAACATTTCCACATCGAAAAGGCCATAGAAACATCACAAAAATTAAACCCCAAAAAAACATATTTAACCCATTTAACCCACGCCATTGACCATGATAAAGTTGAGGCAAATCTGCCCGAAAATATTCATCTTGCTTATGACGGTCTCAAACTCCAAATGAACGGAGGCAGTTAATAATGTCTGAGGTATCTCTCGAAGAAAAATTAGAACAACTGGAAAGAAATCCTTTCGCAGGCGAGTTTAACCCCGTTGAAACTATCCTGGAGGGTTTTTACCACAGCAGTGAAAAACTGCAGATTAAAGCCATCCGAATGGCCGGGGCCTTCCCCACCGGGGATTATATAAAACCGCTTTTTCAAATCATTGCCGGCGAGCATCCCCTGGAGGTCCGACTTGCCGGGGTAAAAACACTGGGAAACTACCTGCACCAGGGCCAGATGAGTGACTACCATTTTGCAGAGAACGAACAGCTAGATATAGAGGAAGAAGAAGAAATGAGCGCCCTTACTGTTCAGCAGTTCCGGGCTATTCGAGACTTTTTGGAAACCCTGGTCGAACAGGAAGACTGGCCGGACATGCTCCGGGCCGAAGCCCTCAAACATTATGCTCCCCTCGCCCCCGAAAGTGCGGCAACCAAAGCTGAACAGTTCTACAACAGTACCTCCCACCAGCTTCGTCTGGCGGCCCTGGAAGCAATCTCCCGGATAGATTGCGGCCGGTGGACTTCAATTATAATGCAGGAAATGCAGCGCCGGGAAAATGACGAGCGTAAACTTGCAGCAATTCATGCCGCCGGCCGGCACCTTATTTCCGAAACCGGACCGGAGTTGACTAAACTGCTGGCGGAAAGCTCAGATATTGAGTTTCGCCGGGCCGCCATTGAAGCCCTTGCCTCTTTAGAATGGCCGGAAGCTGAGGAATACCTGGAAAGATACACAAATGATGAAGATGATTTCATCAGCAAACAGGCCCAGCGCGGTCTTATTAAACTTAAAGAATAAAGGATATCTTTTATTCTTTCGGGAAACATCTCTGGCAATGGGTACAGCGCAGTCCCCGCAGACTTCGCTCGCCCTGGTCGCAGAAACCGAATTTTTTCTTAAAAATCCAGCTAAACAGGGCAATCTTGTTGAGCAGGGAAAAAACAGCTCCCACCGGACAGAAATACCGGCACCAGAAACGAAAGATAAACAGGGAACCAACCACCGCCAGCAGAAGAAGTATTGAATGCAACCAGGAGGTATTCCAGAATATAAATGCCTCCTCCAGGGGATCCACCCGGTAGATATTAGTTGCAAAATAATAAGAGCCTCCCGCAACTGCCGCCAGTAAAACAAATCGAAACCAGTTCAGGTAATTTTCAATAAACCCCGGCGGCCGGTAACTTATTTTTTTAAAGGGAATTAGTTCCTGCAGAGCTCCGAACGGACAGAGCCAGCCGCAGTAAAAACGGCCGTAAAATATCCCGATAACGAATGGGAGAAAAAACAGAACCAGCCGCTCCAGGCGGTAAAAAGAAGGCAGCTGCAGATTAAGCAGCCCCCAGAGCTGGCTGTAAGAATACTGGAGGTTAAAATAAAACCCCGCCAGAAACAGTAACGTCAATAAATAAATATACCGGACCATCAATGAGGGTTTGTAATGAAAAAGAAAGATTGAAACAGCAGTAAACATTATAAGCACAAGCCCCGGGCCAATCCCTGAAAACCCAGGTTTTTCCCCCGGGCGTTCAAGTTCATCCTCCATTCCCTTGGCTTTACGGGCTGTATCCTCCAGGGCCCGCAGGGCCGCATCGGCGGTTATAGTTGCCCCGGTAACTGTGTCGGTCTCCTCCGGTTCCAGGAAATAATCTAATTTTTGTCCCTCAAGTTTCCTACTCCAGTTCTTGACTTTCTCCAGGTAACCGGGCGATTCATGAGGAGCAATTATTTCCAGGTTAACTATCCTCAGTTCCGAATCAACCAAAATTTCAACATCCACATCTCCCCCAAACCCCCGGGCGGTAGAATTTAACTCTTCCGACGAAAATCTATACAACTCCCGCCCCTCTATTCGAACAATCTCATAAGATACAGTCTCTGCAACCACGGGGGAAAACCAGAAAAAACAGCCAATTAATATCAAAGAATAACAGAGGCAAGTATTTTTGGTTTGAATCATTAAGCTACCAGGTAATTTCTTCACCCTGAAAACGCCAGCTATTTGCTTTCCAGGACTGTTACCGGTTCCCAGTCCTCGCCGGGGGGGTTATCCAGGTATTTTTGGCAGCGTTCTTTTAACCGCCGGGCCGGTTCATCCGTCCGCTTGATTTCTTCAAGTTGTCGGATGGCCTCCTCCCAGTCTCTATTTTTGTACGAATCAAGGGCTTCTTCGTAATGCCAGGCGCTATCCACTATTTCTTTACTTACCTCGTCCCGCCAGCCCAGCCACTCGTAAATTTTGACCGGTTCATCCCTTCCCTTCACTATCACGCTGTCAAGCTCTCTTATAATGGCATCCCGGCCCAGCCTGGCGGCGGTTTCTCCGCTGATCATACAGTTGCTTCCGTAAAATTTGTTTACTCCCTCCAGGCGGGAACCCAGGTTTACCGCGTCGCCAATCACAGTATAATCAAACAGGTCCTCGGAACCCATGTTCCCGGCGGCCACCTCCCCGGTATGAACACCTATTCTGATTCCCAGCGGCTTGCCTTCCGCCTCCTTGTTGAATCTTTTCAGGGCTTTTAACATGTCATCCGCCGCCCTGCAGGCCCTGATTTCAGGATCCGGAGGTTCAGCATCCAAAAGTCCAAACTCAGCCATAAGTTCATCTCCAATAAATTTATCCAGCACACCTTCATGGCGAAATACACAGCGGGTCATTTCCGATAATAAGTCATTCAATCTACCGGCCACTTCTGTGGCGTCCATCTGTTCGCTGAGAGTGGTAAACCCTGCTATATCCATAAACAGGACCGTAAGTTCCCTCCGGCGGGCTCGCAGTTCAAGTTCATCGGGAGCGGCGAGAACAGTTTTCATTACCGACTCGGGCAGATAATGTTGAAACGCTTCCCGCACAAATTCCCGCCGGCGTTTTTCCTGGATAACGTTATAGGTGGTAAGCAAACCAAATGTTATTATCGCCGCCACTGAAGGCTGGCCAAGGTTTATTAAATACCCCCGGTAAAACAGGGAAACTCCCAGGTGAAAATACCCTCCAATACCGATAAGTAAAAGAATCAGTCCCGTAAGAGGAGAAAATAAAAGAGCTGCCGCTCCCCCGACCAGGGCAAGTAGAATTATCAAGGAAATAGTTTCAGAAGGAAACTTCGGCCGTAAGAAATCACCTGATTGTATAGAATCATAAACCGCAGCCAGAACTGCTACTCCCGGATGAGAAGAATCCACCGGCGTTGGTTTTAAATCCCCCAGGCCGGCCGCTGTTGCCCCTATGAAGACTGTTCGCCCGCTGAAAAAACCGGGTTCAAAATTTGGTTCTTTCCCCATGATCAGAGGCTCCAGCAGTTCTTCAATCGGTATTACTTGATAATCAGTCCAGTGGCCCCGGTAACGAAGCACGGCTCTACCCTGTTCATCAACCGGAAGCGTATAATCACCGGTTTCTATACGGTTGCCTGTAAAATTAACAGTATTTTTCTCTTCAAAGGCGGGAACAAAGCCAAGTAAGGGAAAAACTCTGTCGGTTTGTTCCTCTTTATCCAACCCTAAAAACGGGTAAAATCTACGGGCTACTCCATCCGGGTCCGGGCTAAAAGCTATATGCCCGAGGGCCCTGGAACTTCTCAGTAACCCTTCAATAGGTAAAATAAGACGCGCTCGGGTGGGAAATGACTTATCTCCTGTAACCGGCCAGGAAAAATTATCAGTAAACTGCCGGATATGTTCTTCGTCAGGAGGAAAGTAACCGGGCGCATGTGAAAAAGTAAAAGAATGGATTACGTTATCCGCATTTCGGGTTGCTTCAACCAAATAATCATCGTCCGGTTGACCTATTTCCTGGAAGTCACGGACTATATTTACCAGTTTTTCTCCCGACTGTTCCAGCTCTCCCGCTTCGTAGTCCTGGAGAACCCGGTAAAGACGGTTCAAGAAGTTGCCGGCAACATCAGGTGTTAATTCAACATTACTCGGTTCCCAGAAACCAATATCGAAAACAACACTGTCCGCCTGCTGGAGCTGGTTAATAAGGGCGGCAAAAACCCGCCGGGGCCAGGGAAACCTGCCCAGGGAGCGACTGAACTGTTCAATAGAGTTATCCGTTATTACCAGCAATACCACGTCATCAGCAACCGGAACAGATTCGCTGTACAACCGGTGGCGCCAGTCTACAAGTGGGTATTCAAGCCGGTCCAGGATTGAGCCTTCGATAAAATAGGCATCTCCGGCGGAAATTAAAGCCAGACACAATATGATTCCGACCAGAATTATAAGCGCAGTTCTGGTTGCCCGTTCAGAAATCTCTTCCCGCCAGGTATTAAAAAAATCCCTGATGTAGTCTAAATTAAAATATTTCATCTATAGCTCCCTGCTGATAAATATGTTGAAGATTATAGCAAATAAAGCTTGTCGTAACCATCGGGACTTACTATACTGTAAATACTATCAAATTGCAAATTTTAAGGATGATTGTTTAAATGAATAAATCCTCGGGTTTATACATTGATATCCTTGGAGATTACAGCACGTTTTCACCCGCCGGGAAGGGAATTGGCTACCGGATCAGGGCTAATGGCGCAGAATTTTTACTTGACTGCGGGGCTCCGGTGTTTCATCAACTTGGCGAAGAAGGAATCAATAATTTAGACGGAATTATAATCACACATAGCCACGAGGATCATAAAAGATGGCTTACTGAAATCGGGCTACATAATAAATACACCTCCCGAAATGGCCTTTCTTTTCCCCTGCTTGGTATTGAAAAAGTCATGAAAGAAATCAAAACCACAGCCTCCTACGCCCTCGAACAGACCCTGTCCGAAGATTCCATGCAGATAGAAAATATTTTGTTTGAGGATTTTTTCCAACCACAAATAGTGGGACCCAGGCCCCGGTATCACTGTAAAAAAATAAGTAAAAAGGGCTGGCGGGTGGTCGATCAAAACAACAATATTCTTCCCCCGGATAAAGCCAAGGTATTTCTCCCCCCCGGTCAGCGAGCCCCGAGTAGGTGGTTTAATGATCCTGAAGAAAAAATCTGGATAGAACCAGAATCCTTTTACAATTTTACCGATGACAGGTTTTATCAAAATATCGATAATTTATCTTATGAGCATAAAAACGGCCTCAAGATTACTCCCGTTAAGGCAACTTTCTGGCACGGGCTGCCCGGCTGTTCCTACCTGTTTTCATATGAAAACGAAAAAGTCCTCTTCTCTTCGGATACTCATTATAACCCCCGGCTCTGGAAAAAATTAGCGCGCCCGCGACCACCGGCCAAAGACCCCCTGCAGAGCGAAATCGCCACCAGCCACCAGACCACGGAAAATATAAATAACTATATTCAACAAACCTGGAGCAAAAAAAGATTAGATAGAGCCTTGAGTTTTTATGATGGAGATTATCCTCTTGTCCATGATGTAACAACCGGTAGAGGAATTGTGCATACCCCCTATAAACACCTGCGGGATTTCGAAGGCGAACTCTTATTAACTCACTCCCCCGATAATTTTACAGCCCTGGATCCCATCTGTGCTCCCGGGCAGGTTTTTGTTGTAAAGGAAAATAAATTTTATACTGTGGACAATAACGAAAGTTACCAAATCCCCGGGGATTGTTTTTGCCGTAAAAACGAACAGTTTTTTATTGGCCTTAAAGATGAAACCGGTTCGCATGTTTTGACAGAGACCAACAAAGGCGATTATCAGATTTTTCGTGCCGACGAATCAATACCGGCCGAGGCCGAAAAAATATGTAAAATTAAATTTTATGAACAAATACACGGAGATTATTACCCGGCGTTAAAAGACAATAATAAAAAATATTACTTAGATGATCAGGGCCGGGTTGTTTTACTGGAAAGAGACTCCCGAAAACTCAAGAGTAAAATAGTAACCGGCAACCGCCAGGAACTCCTTAATGAAAATAACTGACTCGCAGCACAAAACTGAATTCAAGAGGTGAGCTGCAATGAAAAACAAACTGCTTCTTAGAAAATATCAGAAACAATACCAGCCCGGCCAGGTAATATTTGAAGAAGGCGATAAAGGCGATAAATTTTATATCATCCGTGAGGGCAGTATAACTATCAGCAAAGAAGACGATGGCAATAAAATTAATATTGCCACTGTTGAATCTGGAGAGATTTTAGGAGAAATGGCCCTGCTGGGTGATACTTCGGCCCGGTCAGCCGCCGCAACAGCCAAAACTGCCGTAACCTGTCTTGAATTCCCGGAGAAACAGCTGGATCAATTAATGGAAGAAAACGAAGAATTCAGAAGCAGGATCGTTAAATTACTCTGCCAGAGAATTGCCGAAACCACTCAGAAACTTTCGGCCTATCAGAAACGGGGATTTATTTTTCAAAAAGCTGCTCTCCTGCTGCTGCAGCAGATTGACGAGAACGACTGGTATGGAGATGAAACAGAGCGGGTAGATATTTCTCCGGACGAAGATGAAGCACTCAGGTTGCTTGACCTGGCGCCCGGAATGCTGAAACGATTTTTATCTATAAAATCTGAAAAAAAGCTGATGCGGCTGGAACCGGAAGAACAGGAAGAACTGTTAAAAATAATCCTTCAGGTCCTGGAAAAAGAACTGGAAAATATCAAAGTTAAATAGAATAAGTGGGTAAGGAAACATCGTCCGGTTTTACCCGGTGAGCATCCGTCTCAAAAAATAAGTCCACAAGTTTTCCATCAATATGTCCCGACTGTGCCTCTTCCCTCAAAATAGTTTTCGCCCGTTCTATGGAACTGGGACCTGTATAAGCACGATCTGGGGCGGTGAGCGCCTCAAAAATATCCACGACCGCAAGTATCCGGGCTTCTACCGGTAATTTTTCTCCTTCTAAACCCTCCGGATAACCACTGCCGTCCAGTTTCTCATGGTGAGAGGCCGCAATACGGGGAACATCCTCCAGTCCCGCTGTCCACTGGATTTCATCCAGTATATCCCGGGTGGCTTCAGGATGGTATTCAATAATATTACGTTCCTCCTCCGTCAGATTACCCTTCTGAACGGAA
>CAZKRS010000073.1:0-8154 GCA_964555265.1 uncultured bacterium
GAAAGTGTGAAAGTAACGGCGAAATACAAAAAGTGGGAAAGTGTGAACTTTTTTTATCATCGTTTTGTTCGGGGGATTTGAGGAAGGAAGTTCTAACGCCCGGTTGGGTGTTGGAATATTTTCTTGCCGTTGACTATTTTCTTTCCTCTACGTACAATTTTAGTAGCTAACAGAGGTTGTAACAAACCCAGTTGGCACGGGTTTAATTACCAGCCTCTAAAAAAGGAGGAAAATTATGAATCAGAATGCAGAGTCCAAAACTCCCGAGGAAAAACAGCAACAGAGAGAACGACAGGATATAATGGAAAAAAACATGGAGATTCTGCGGGAACTGGAACACCGGAATATAAAGATAAGTTCCAACCGTTACGAGGATGAAGACCGGGAGTATTATGTTGAAGAAGTAGAAAGAGCTTTTCTTGACGGATCGACCGGGTATATACCCTCAGTCCGGCTTGTTAACGACAGCGTCCGCCCGTCGCTGCAACCGGTTTTAAAAATGCCCCGGAACTTGATACCTGTTGATGAAGAAGGAGACAGACGCACCCTGAATTTAATCTATACCAGCGAGCCCTCCGTGGAACATTCTTTTTATTATATGAATCGGTATGACCGGCCTGATCTGGAGATATATATTTCCTACGAGGTTTAAAAAATCTTTATAACAGGGAACTATTAAATGGGGGACTCACCAAACTGCATTAATCATTCAAACCGGCCCGCACGCTGGTTTTGCTGGGCCTGTGGTAATCCACTCTGCGAAGAATGTGTTACCCTGGAATCGGGACAGTATTACTGTGAAAGTTGTATTGAGAAAGATAAAATCGAATCCGCCGTCCTCCCCTCCGAAGATAGCTCCCCCCGCTGGCCCGATATTCATTACGAAGCCAATTTCATCAAACGTTTATTGGCCTTTGAAATAGATTTTGTTATTTTGTTATTAGCTGGGGGATTAGTTTCTGTCCTTATAAGGATTATTTTTCAGCTGGGAATCAGCGAGTCACAAAAATTATTTCTTTCCCTTTTTTACGGCGGACTGTTGGTTCGGGACGGTATTTTTGCCGGGGGCAGCCCCGGGAAAAGAATAGTGGAGCTTTACGTCTGGAACGAAAGAAAAGACCGGCCAGTTAACCTCAAGGATTCAATCCTGAGAAATTTATTTTTTCCCGTATTTTATTTTGATTTATTAACGGTTCCGTTTAGTCCCGACCGGCAGAGAGCGGGCGACATGCTGGCGGGGACGGTGGTATATGATAAAAAATCCCAAATTCAGGAAGAAAAATTTATTTATCGCAGTGCCGGGCTTACCTCTTTATTACTTCTCGGTTTATTTGTAATATTTGTAAGCTGGTTTGCAACTGAAGTTCGTTATCGGGCCCCGACACTTGATTTTCCCGAAGACAGAACGCAAAGAGTTGAGAGTGTTGAAAATGCTCTCGCCGGCCTGGGCGTTGAACATCATAATTTAGAAGTAAGGGAAGAAGGCCCACGCCTTTACATTAGCAGTGAATACCCGGACGCTGATTCTTATTTTAAGGCCCGGGAGGAGATAGGGGCCCTGCTTAATAGTTATAATTATGAAATCGTTGCGATAGATTCGCCCCGGATGGTTTTAAGAGGTATGGATGAAACATATTATGGGTTGGAAATAGAAGCAAAAAAATAATCACCAGGAGGGAAATAGTTTGGATGCTTACGAAATCATAATGAAAAAGAGAAACGGTGGGGAGCTTACCGATGAGGAGATAGCTTTTATTGTTCAAGAATTTACCGGGGGCGGCCTGCCGGATTATCAGATGTCGGCCTGGCTGATGACCGTCTGGTTTAAAGGGATGACCGGCCGCGAGCGGGCTGTTTTCACCGAAGAGATGGTTCAGACCGGTATAACGCTTGCTTATCCGCTTATCGAGGAAAAACTGGTTGATAAACATTCCACCGGCGGGGTGGGGGATGGAACCTCCCTGGCCCTTGTTCCGCTGGTTGCCAGTTTTGGAGTTAAAATACCGATGATGTCCGGCCGGGGGTTGGGACATACCGGGGGAACACTGGATAAACTGGAGTCGATCCCCGGTTTTGAAGTGGAGTTTGAACAGCAGCAAATTAATGAAATTTTGAAGGACACCGGGGCTCTGATTATGGGCCAAACCGGGGAGGTGGCGCCGGCGGACCGGAAGATGTATGCCCTGCGGGATGTAACGGCAACGGTAGATTCTGTTGACCTGATTGCCGGCAGTATCATGAGTAAAAAGATTGCCGAGGGCATGGATGCTCTTGTCCTGGATGTTAAAACCGGTGCGGGCGCTTTCATGAAACAATACGACAAATCAGTGGAGCTGGCCCGGGCTATGGTAGAGATTGGTTCTAACCTGGGTAAAACCATGCGGGCTTTAATTACTGACATGAACCAGCCGCTGGGCCGGGCGGTGGGGAACGCCCTGGAGATGAAACAGGCAATAGAAATCCTGCGTGGTGAAGGGCCTTCGGACCTGACTGAACTTATCTGCCGTCTGGCCGCTGAAATGCTGGTTATGGCCGCTGAAGCCGATGGACCAGAGGCGGGTTATAAGAAAGCCAGGGAAGCGATTGAAAACGGCAGTGCCACGGGGAAACTCCGGGATATAATTGAGATTCAGTCCGGTGACGTTGGTGTTCTCGATGATTTCTCACTGTTTCCCGACGCCCGGCATGAAGAGGAAATAGCTGCCTCGACCGGTGGATATGTCAGTGAAATTAATGCTTTTGAAGTGGGAATGGCCGCTAAAGCCCTGGGGGCCGGCCGGGAAACAATGGAAAGTCCGCTGGATTACGGAGCGGGAGTGTTGATCGAAAAGAAGGTGGGCGAGCCGGTTAAAGAGGGTGAAACCCTGGCCAGAATTTGTTACAATGATTTCGATAAAGAAGACGCTCCACCCTGCGAACCGGAAAAAGCCCGGGAAAGACTTACAACGGCTTTTTCAATTTCTGAAAAACAACCGGAAGCCCGACCGTTGATTTACGCCCGTATGGACGGGACGGGAGAGTTGACTGAAATTAATTTACCTCGCCCGTAGTTTTCTTTTGTTAGCTTAAGGAGTGCTTAAATTCACCGTGGAAGAAAACACTACCGATCATTACCTGGTCTGGATTGATGAAATCAAGAGTGATGAAATAGTCCTTAGCAACGGGGAATACCGGTTAAAATTCCAGGTTCCTCCCCATCAAAAAACCGGCCAGGGCCTGCCTGAAATTTTTCAGGCGGCGACAATTACTGATAAATTTGTGATTGAAATTAATAGTTTTGATTCAGAGGACGATTTGAATGAACAGTTATCAGTTGAGGAAGGTGAGCCAGAGTGAGCAAAGATGATTCAGAGGCCGGGGCCCCCCGGTTCCGGCAGAAACCACTGGAAGTTACTCTTTATAAATCGCAGGATGATATCAATTATTCACCGGCTTTTGAGGGGCAGACTTCCAGCGTCAGCAGAGAGGGCGTTGGTGTCCGGGTCGACCCGGTTGGGAGGTTTAAGACGGTTAACATTGACGAATTGAAAGGCAAACGTTTTCTTATCCAGTTTCATACCGGGCAGAAGGAACTGCCCGTGGTACGTGGGGAATGCACGATGGTCGGCCGCTCGGAAGATATGCGGTATAAGCATTACCTGGGATTTGAATTTGAAGAACAATTATCTTTACGGGAGTTGTTTAATTAATGAGTCTTGAGCATGCCAGAGAAAAACTTTCTGAGATGGATTGTGAATTGCTGGAGATTGATAAATTGTCCGCTCACGAGGAGATAAATCCGGGCCGGCTGGATGAAATTATCAAACAGATGGAACGGGAAAACCTGGTTGATTACCCGATACTGGTGGAAAACCAATACAATATTATCCTGGACGGTCATCACCGCTATTATGCTTTAAAAAAGATGAATGCTGATTATGTCCCTGTGGACCGGGTTGATTATTTCAGTGATGGCCTGGTAAAACTAAAACCCCGGCCCAACTGTCCTCTCGAGAAACTCACCAAGGAATCCGTGGTTAAAATGGGAAAAAGTGATGAGGTTTTTCCACCCAAAAGTACCCGGCATATCCTTACCCGTCCGGAAAAAATAGTGAATATTAAACTCGACTGTCTTTTTGACTGATTTTTTCATATTAAAGTTTATTTGATGAGGTGTATCATGGTGAAGGGTTTTTATGAAATTGTGACCTTCGGCTGCCAGATGAACGAAGCGGATTCTGAAGCGATGGCCGGACTGCTTGAGGAGGCCGGATATGCTCCCTCTTCCTCCGGACAGCCCGCCGACGTGGTGCTGTTAAATACCTGTGCTGTCAGGGATCATGCCGAAGAAAAAGCCTACAGCCACCTGGGTGAATATCTTGCCGGCAAAAAAAACGGTTTAGCTACTATAGTGGGCTTCGCCGGTTGTGTTGCCCAGAAAGAGGGCGAAGAACTGCTGGAGAGGTTTCCTGCCCTGGATCTTGTAATGGGGCCCGGAAATTTTCTTCAGCTGCCTGCTTATCTTGATGAAATTAAAAAAGAAAACAAAAGAATTGTGGCCACCGGTGAAGAGAAAAAAATGGTTTCCGCAACCACCTCCAGGCAGCGGCGCCGGGGCCGCCAGGCAAGTGTTACCGCGATGACCGGTTGTGATAAGTTTTGTTCTTACTGTATCGTTCCCTATACCCGCGGCCGGGAGGAAAGCCGCCCGCCGGCGGATATCCTGGAGGAGATTAAAAATCTTGTTGCTCAAGATTACCGGGAAATTACTCTTCTGGGCCAATCTGTGAATAATTATGGTTCCGACCTGGAAGAGAGGATTGATTTTTCGCAATTACTTCGAAAAATCGATCAGATACCGGGCGACTACCGGCTCCGGTTCACCAGCCCCCATCCCGCCGATACAGACCGGGAATTAATCAATTGTTATGATGAATTGGACGTCCTGGCCGCCAACCTTCATCTGCCCGTGCAATCCGGTTCCAACGCCGTTCTGGAGCGTATGAATCGTAATTATACCCGTGAAGATTACCTGCAAATAGTTGAGTGGATAAAGAGTTTAGACCGCTATGTTACCGTCTCTACCGATGTTATCGTGGGGTTCCCCGGGGAAACGGAGGCGGATTTTGCTGATACGGTTGATTTATTTAAAGAAGTCGGATTCAATAAAGCATATATTTATAAATATTCCCCCCGTAGCGGAACCCGGGCGGCGGATATGGAGAATACCGTCCCCCCGGAAGAAATATCCCGCCGCCATCAAAAACTCCTGGAATTAAACGATCAACTTGCCCGAAAGGTCAACCAGAGACTGGTCGGCGAGATCCAGGAGGTATTTGTGGAAGGTTATAGCCCGAAGAGCAGTCCGGATTCTCCCCAGTTTACCGGCAGAACTTCCACAAATGACGTCGTGGTGTTTGATGCCCTGGATGAAAAATATATCGGCGAGCTGGTTCCGGTGGAGATTGTTGAAGCCGATTCTTATACACTTTTTGGAGAAGCAAAATCAAAACAGGTATCCGGTAATTGTGCTCCGGCGGGTGCCGCCCGATGAAATTTTATCTCTCAACGGTGATAGTTTCACTGGTTTTAATATTATTTTCTTCTCTTTCAGCTGAGGCGCTTACTTACAGTGAACTTGAGAGTTTGCTCGACCGGGGGCAGATTCCGGCCGAAGAACAGGTTGAAGCACTACCGGCTCCTGAAACGGCCCGCCAGTATTATCTTATCTCCCGGGTAAAACCCGATTTCAATGACGCCCTTAAATATCTTGAGGCTGCTGTTGAAGAGGCGGAGGAACAGCGTTCTGAATACCTCTACCGGTGGGTTGAACTTGTTAATTTACGGGGACTCCAGGAGGGGGAGCTTGATTTTTTGGCCGACCGGCTTGATGAAGTTGACCGGGATAAGACAGAAGGAGGATTATGGTTAAAATCCGGCCGGCTGGCCCGGGAAAAGAATGAAAACTCCCGGGCCCAAGAATGGTTTGAGCTGGCGAAACAGTTTCCCGAATCAGAACCGGAAGCTTGCCTTGAACTGGCGGAGCTGGCCCTGGAAAGAGAAAAGATAAAAGAGGCGGAAAACTTACTTCAGGAATATTTTATTAATTTTAAAAATGGCAACCGTCCCCGCTTCTGGCTCCTCCAGGGACAGTTTTTTGAAGAACAGGGGGCTGATTCAGAGGCTTATGTCACTTATTCTCACGTTATCCAGAACTACCCTGACAGCCTGCTTCTGCCGGTGGCTGAGGATAAAATAGCTTCCCTGCGCTTGCCAGAAGAACTGGTTGCCGGAGTGGACAAAGAGGAAATTAGTGCGGAGGAACTTATAGAAGCTGAAGAAGACCCCGATCCGGCCGTGGAAGTTGGACCTTACTGGGTTCAGGTCGGTTCGTTCCAGGAGAAATCTCGTGCGGAAAATTTACAATTAAGAGTGGAACGCCAGTTTGATTCCACCGTTGAAATCCGGCCGGCTACCGTTGAAGGGCAGACTTATTACCGGGTTCAGGTGGGCGGGTTTAATACACGCGAAGATGCCCGGGAGAAAGAATCGGAACTGGAAGCAGCGGGTATAGACGGCTGGATAATTTCCCGATGAACCGCCGTGATTCTGGAGTAATATAAATAATGGGCGATAAAACACCTCTACTTGAGCAATACGATCGAATTAAAGAAAAATACCAGGATGAACTGTTGTTTTTTCGCCTGGGGGATTTCTACGAACTTTTTTATGACGACGCCAAAATCGGCTCCCGGGTGATGGAAATCACCTTAACCTCGAAACCGGTCGGCAAGGATAATGAAATTCCAATGGCCGGTGTTCCGGTTCATTCGGTCAATTCCTATGTTGAAAAATTATTGAAGGAAGGACACCGGGTGGCTATCTGCGAGCAGGTGGAAGAAGCCTCCCAGGCGACGGGAGTTGTTGATCGGGAGGTAGTCAGGGTAATTACGCCCGGGACCCTGACCGAAGAGGATTACCTGGACAGCCGCCAGAACAATTATTTGCTTTCATTTTCCACAACCGGCAATAATTCCCTGGTGGAGGACGGAAATAATACTGTTGGCCTGGCATATGTTGATCTTTCCACGGGTGAATTTTCTGCCACAGAGTTTGAAGACGATGAAGAAAACAGCGTGCTCCTCTCAGAAATTAATCGTCTCCATCCGGCGGAAATTCTCATTTCGGATTCTAAAACCGAGCGAGAAAAGCTGGATGAATTCACCGATTATCATGAGAATATAGCGATCACCGAACGTCCGGGCTGGCGATTTGAGGTTGATGAAGCCCGTAATAATTTAACCGACCAGTTTTCGAAAAAAAAGGTGGAAAACCTGGAAGAAAAATCAGCACTTATTGAGGCGGCCGGGGCACTTGTCTCTTACCTGCGGGAAACACAAAAAATGTCTCTTTCCCATTTGAATACTATCACCAGCTACCAGCGGGAAAAATTCATGCTTCTTGACGCCACCTCCCAGCGTAACCTGGAGCTGGCCGAGTCTTTGACCGGCCAGCAGCAGGCCACTTTGCTGAATGTTCTTGATGATACTGAAACGGCCATGGGTTCCCGGCGTCTCCGGCACTGGATCCTGCAGCCACTGCTGAATGAAAACAGGATAAACGCCCGGCTTAATTGTATTGAATGGTTCGTAAATAACGGCCCGGAAATACCGGCGGTAAAGGAGGAACTGCGGCAGATATTCGATATCCAGCGAATAGTGGGTAAAGTGGGTTCAAACCGGGCCAATCCCCGGGATATTAAAGCTCTGGGCGATAGTTTGAAACGGATCCCGAAAATAAAAGAACTGCTACCGGATACGGAAGAATATAACCTGATGAAAGATAATTTGCATGAACTTGAAGAGTTGCGGGAGGAAATTTCCCGGGCTCTCGTGGAAAATCCTCCGGCTAAAATTTCCGAGGGCGATATTTTTAAGGAAGGGTATTCCGAGCGGCTGGACGAACTGCGGGACCTGATGGAGGGGGGCCGGGAATGGATTGCTCAACTCCAGAAAGATGAACGGGAAAGAACGGGGATCGATTCCCTGAAGGTGGGCCACAACAATGTCTATGGCTACTATATCGAGGTTACGGATCCCAATCTTGACAGTGTGCCCGACGATTATGAACGCAAACAGACCCTGGCCAATTCCGAACGGTATATAATTCCCGAGT
>CAZKRS010000074.1:0-7990 GCA_964555265.1 uncultured bacterium
GACAAAACCAACGTCGATACCGACCAGATTATCCCGAAACAGTTTTTAAAACGGGTGGAACGGACGGGGTTCGGTAAATTCCTTTTCTACGACTGGCGCTACCGGAAAGGTATGGAGCCCGACCCGGAATTTGTCCTCAACCGTTCTCCTTACGACAAAGCCGAGATACTTCTCACCCGGGATAATTTTGGCTGTGGTTCTTCCCGGGAACATGCCCCCTGGGCGCTGAAGGATTTTGGCTTCAAAACCATCATTGCCCCTTCCTTTGCCGATATATTTTTTAATAACTGTTTCAAAAACGGGATTCTGCCCGTGAAGTTAAGCTCGGCGGAAGTGGACAAAATTTTTACAAAAACTGAAAATAACCCCGGCTACCGGTTGACCGTTAACCTGGCGGAACAAACCATCAGCGGCGACGATGGGTTTGAAATTAATTTTCCGGTTGATTCTTTCAAGAAAAAAATGCTGCTTGAAGGGCTGGACGAGATAGATCTCACCCTCAAACATGAAGATAAAATAAAACAGTATGAAGATTCCGACCGGGCCCCCTACCCTCTTCACCAGACAAGAAGTTGAAACTGCCAAAAATTCCAGCCGGAAATTCAAATAAACCGGTCCTGTTTTTCGATATCGACGGGACGCTGACCCGCAGCGGCGAAGGACGCCGGGCAATGGCGGAGGCTTTTGAGGAGTTATTTAAGGTTGAAGGAGCCTTTGACGGCGTTGATTTCTCCGGGCGCACCGATCCTTTGATCCTGCGGGAAGCCTTCCGGAAATACGACCTTGATTTTAACGAGGTAAAAGAGCAGGATTTTTTTGAACTCTACTTCACTAAACTTGCAAAGACAATAGCAGATAATATAGAGCTTATCGAAGGAATTAACCGGCTGCTGGCGGAAATATCAGAATTTGAACTGCAGCTGGGGATAATAACCGGGAACAATTTTCCAGCCGCCCGCCTGAAACTGGAAACTGTCGGGGTGGCGAAACATTTTGCCGGCGGGGGGTTTGGCGAAGACGGGCCGCAGAGACTGAAAATTGCTCAAACGGGGTTAAACCGGTTCGGACAACCGGCTGATAAAACCGTGATGATCGGCGATTCCGTCCACGACATCCGGGTAGCCAAAGAACTGGGAATGATAAGCGTCGGCGTAAGCACCGGCCATACCGACCACGAACGGCTGAAAGAAAAAGACCCCGATTACTTACTTAAAAAATTAACCTTAGATGCCCTGAAAGAAATCCTCCCCGCCAACCAACCGGGTAACATTTAATTATCTTCCCCGAGGTAAGAACCAGTTCCTGATGACTGGTTGTAAACCTAAAAAGTTAAAGCAAACCTTCTAAACCGTTAAAACCTTGGTTTTAAGCCCCGAAGGGGCGGCATACCTATAGCCCAGGGCGTGAGCCCTGGGGTAAAAGGTTAAAAAACAACAAGCCCTGAAAGGGCGACATAGTAAAACCTGTTATGTCGGCCCTGCAGGCCATTGAAAATTATTACCTCTGTAACCCAGGGTTTACACCCTGGACTGGGTTTATGTCGGCCTTTCAGGCCTTGGGTTAATCCCAGTTTCTTGTTTCTGGTTCCTGGTGACTGGTTGAAAGCCTCCTAACCTCTTCTCTTCTTCCCGCTGTTATACAGGTTTGCGCCCGAAATTAGGTCTATGTTGGCTTTTTGTTTTAGACCTATATTTCTTTGCCAGGGAATCCACCTTCGGTTAAATTTTCGGGATCCAGTATTTTTTTAAGTTTTCCGGGGGGCAGCACCTCTTCTTCGCCGGCCACTTCTGCGACCGTTTTATTCTCATCACAAGCTCTGCGGGCAATTTCTGCCGCCCGGTCGTGCCCGATGTAAGGAACAAGAGCGGTGGCCATAGCCAGGCTTCTTTTTACCATTCTGCTGCAATTTTCACGGTTAGCCTCCAGATTTTTAAGACAGCGTTCAACCAGGTTATCCACGCCCGAGGACAATAATTTCAAAGATTGGATCAAATTATGAGCAATTACGGGCAGCATGGTGTTCAACTGGAAATTTCCTTCACGGGAGGCAGTGCTTATCGCCGCATGATTCCCGATCACGTGGACGGCCACCTGGCAGAAAGATTCCATTATTACCGGGTTATTTTTACCGGGCATAATTGAGGAACCCGGTTGAACCGCGGGTGCGGTAAGTTCATTCAGACCGCAGCGGGGCCCCGAAACCGCCAAACGGAGGTCATTGACAGTTCTCAACATTTCCGAAGAAAAATCGGCAAGCGCGGAGCTAAGTTCAACCGCCGCCCTGCGGCCCGATTGGGCTTCAAAATAGTTTTTGCACAGCTTATATTCTCCGGCAGTATTTTGATTGATAGTGTTCAATGCCTCTTCCGGAAATTCAGGGTGACAGTTCAGACCGGTTCCCACGGCAGTACCGCCCAGGGGGACCTCATACAGGTTTCCCAGTGTGTTTTTAATCCTTTCCGCATATTTATCGACCCGGACCGCAAACCCTTCAAACTCCTGGGACATCCGGACCGGAGTTGCATCCTGAAGATGCGTGCGCCCCGGTTTCATTACGTCACTGAATTTATCAGCCCGGGCAAAAAAAGACTCGCGCAGGCGTTCAAGAGCGGGCAGGAGGCTATCGAGGGTTAACTCACCGGCGGAAATATGCAGGGCGGTGGGGATAACGTCGTTTGAGGACTGGCAGAGATTAACATCGTCGTTGGGATGGATGAGATTTTTATCCCCCTTCTCGCCGCCAAGAATTTCTATCGCCCGGTTGGCAATCACTTCGTTAGCGTTCATATTGGTGGAGGTTCCGCTACCAGTCTGGAAAATATCAACCACAAACTGGTCATCCAGCCGGCCGTCAACCACCTCGCCGGCTGCTTCCAAAATAGCTTCCGCTTTTTCTTTCTCTATTAAATCCAGGCTGCTGTTGGCCCGGGCGGCGGCTGATTTTATTAATCCAAGTATTTTTATAAATTCCCGCTCGAAACTAAGCCCGCTAACCGGAAAATTGCTGCGAGCTCGCTCCGTTTGAGCTCCGTAATAAGCAGCGGCCGGAACTTTCACTTCCCCGAGACTGTCGGTTTCTTTCCTGGTAGAACCGGACATTATTATCCTCCTTCAAAAATTTTTCTGGTCATTAATATTATTATTGCTATAATAAGGGTAATAAACAAGTTATCAGTTTAAATCTTTCCCGAGGGGTATAAATTAGCCGGTGCTTTAATCTTAATTTCTTGTCTGCTGGCCTTACCTGCCGGATTAGTCTCAACTACAATTGAAAAACAGAAACTAAATATTTCGAACAATTTTAACAGGTTAATGAAAGGACGTTAATTTTTCATGAATAATCAGCAGCAACTTGACGAAAAATTCAACCAGTTAACTCCTACTTACCCCGATGAACGCCTGATTCTGGAACATAAACCAACCGAATACACCACTCGAATCCTGGAAATTATAGCACCTATCGGCAAAGGACAGCGCTGCTTGCTTGTTTCTCCCCCGAAAGCGGGGAAAACCACTATTCTCCAGAAAATCTCAAGAGCGGTTGATATCAACCATCCTAATGTTAACCAGGTGGCACTTCTAATAAATGAGCGCCCGGAGGAAATTACAGATTTTAAACGTAATACGCCCGCCCGGGTTGAAGCATCCTCCTCCGATCGAAATCCCAAAAATCACGTAAAAACATCTGAAAAAGTTCTGCACCGGGCAAGAAAACAGCTGATTGCAGGTGAGGATGTTTTAATCTTACTGGACTCCATAACCCGGCTTGCCCGGGCTTACAATCTTTTTTCAAGATCCAACGGAAAAACACTTTCCGGCGGTCTGGATTCAAAAGCAATGGAAAAACCCCGGCGATTTTTCGGCAGCGCCCGTAATATTGAAAACGGAGGAAGTCTGACGATTATCGGGACAGCCCTGGTTGAAACGGGTTCACAGATGGACGAAGTTATCTTCCAGGAGTTTAAAGGGACCGGAAACATGGAACTTGTTTTAAGCCGCCGGCTGGCCGAAAAACGTTACTATCCGGCCGTTTCCGTGAGTAAATCCGGGACCCGCAAAGAAGAAGAATTGTTCAACGCCAACGAATATAAAATAATAACCCAGATACGCCGTCTACTGGGTAGTCTCGACGATGAAAGGGCCCTTCGGTTTCTGCTTGAAAAACTGGAAGAATACTCCTCCAACGGTGAACTTTTCCAGGCAATTGCCACCGGAGAGCTTAACCTGGAGGAATTAAATCCCACCCTGTAAAAAAAGAGTTTAAAATCGGTAAAATAGAAGCTAAAATGGAGCAGTTAGCTTTTAATACTTCAAAAATGGCGATCTGATGAAAATTTCAGACAATTTTAACAAAAAACGACGGCCCCTTCTCCCGCAATTAGTTATTATTTTAGCTATACTGGCCGGATCTGTATTTGTCTGGCTGACGATCTCGGGTCGTACTACCCAAACAGAAGATTTCTCACTAACCGCTGAAGAACAGGAATGGCTGGAAAATAACGCGGAAGATGTGGTTTTTGCCCCCACCCCATATTATCCCCCGCTTGATTTTATTGATGAGGACGGCAACCACCGGGGGTTGGCCGGCGATTTGCTGTCTTTGCTGGAAGATAAAATCGGTTACGAATTCAAACGCAAACGGTTTGATTCCTGGAGTGAAATCGAAACAGCGGCCCGGCAGAAAGAAATCGGGGGTGCTCCCCTTGTTCACCACATTCCGGAACGTGATGAATACTGGGAGTTTACGGAACCTTACGTTGAAATTCCAACTATAGTCATCGGCCGTGAGAACCAAGAACCGGTTGCCGGGCTGGAAGACTTAATCGGTCAGGAGGTCGCCGTAGTTGAAGATTATGCCATCATTTCATTACTCAAAAAAGATTATCCCCGTCTTGAGCTAAGAGAAATTTCCAGCGACCTGGAGGGGCTGCAGAGACTGTCTCTTGGAGAATTTGACGCCCTGCTTGTCGATTTCCCGGTCGCTCGACATCTGATTGAAAAAGCTGAAATTCCAAACCTGCAGATACTGGGGCAGTCCGGTTATTCCTACTCTTACCGGTTTGCGGTAAGAAAAGACTGGCCCCGGCTGGCCAGGATCCTGGATAAAGCTATTCTTTCCGTGGAGAAAGAAGGGAAAATTGAAGAGTTGAAAAGCAAATGGCTCCCCGGCCTGGAACCGCTGGAGAAACCTTTCCCCTGGAAAATAATTTTGATTGTATTTGTTTTGCTAACCGGCGCAATTGTCTTCTTCGGCTTCTGGATCTGGCTGCTCAGGCGGACCGTGGAAAATAAAACGGCACAATTAAAAGAAAGCAAACGCCAGCTCAGCACACTTATTAATAATATTCCGGGCGGAATTGTTTACCGCTGCAAAAACAAGCCCGGCTGGCCAATGGAAATTATCCGGGGCGACTGCCGGGAAATTACGGGTTACAGCTCCAGCGAAATAAGAAAAAAAGAGGTCAGCTGGGGGCATGATATCATTTTCCCCGAGGATAAAGAAAAAGTTCATAACAAAGTCCAAAAAGCCCTTCGGGAAAAAAAGCAATTTGCAATAACCCACCGGATAAAAACCCGGGGGGGAGAAATCCGCTGGGTTACCGATCGGGGGCAGGGAATTTATGACAGCAGCGGTGACCTGCAGGCAATTGAAGGGTTTATAGCTGATATCACTCACCAGAAAGAAATTGAAACTAAATTGAATAAATCTCTGCAAGAAAAAGAAACCCTGCTGCATGAGATTCATCACCGGGTTAAGAATAACCTGTTTACAATTATTTCTTACCTGAGTCTGCAAAAAAACCAGTATGGCGAAGAAATGGCCGATTGTCTCCAGGACGCAATCAACAGGGTTCAGACAATGGCACTGATTCACAAGCAAATTTATGAAAACTCCGACCTGTCCAATCTGAATTTTGCCCGGTTGATTAAAAAAATAAGTACCAGTTTAATAGAAACCTACCAGCAGCCCGACCAGGAAATTAAATCCACTTTTGAGCTGGAAGATATATTTTTAACGCCGGAACAGGCTATTCCCTGTTCGCTGGCCGTTACAGAGTTGATCTCAAACAGTATTTACCACGGTATCGGCGAACAGGAAGAGGGCAGCTTAAAGGTAACGCTGAAAAAACTAAATTCGGGGAAGGTTAAATTAACTATCACTGACAACGGCTCGGGGCTGCCGGAAAATTTTGAGCTGAAAAACAATGCTTCAATGGGACTGACCATAGCAAGAAAGCTGGTTGAAAATCAACTGGGTGGCAGCCTGCAAATCAGCTCCGGCAAAGAGGGTAAAACCAGCAGTTACATCATTTTCCCCCTGGCTGAAAACGACAATAATTCAGAACCGGACAGAAATTAAACCACCTCAAATGCCCGGAATTTATAGTCGGATTTAACAAGAGTTTTATCGACGGTAATATTTTCTCGACTGAGATGCAGCCGGTATGGTTCCTCCAGTTTATTCCCCTCGACATCCGTCAAAACCCGAACGATAGGACTCAACGGACGTTCCGGGGCCGATTCCATCACCAGAGCATGATGCCCGCTTGAAATTTTTATAAGAGAACCCGGCGGATAGACCCCCATAATCCTCACAAACCCCTTCAAAACAACCGGGTCAAATTTTTGTTTCTCCCGGTAAATTACCTCCCGGATGCTGTGTTGAACTCCGTACTGGCGCCGATGAAACCGGGGCTGAGTCATGGCCACGTAAGTCATAACCAGGTTGACTATCCGGGCATAAGGATTAATTTCTTCCCCTTCTAACCCCCGGGGGTAGCCCCGGCCGTCATAACTTTCGTGGTGCTGGGTAATAATCGATCTTATAACTTCAAACTTCGGTCCCCCGGCCAGCCCCTGCAGAGCCTTGTTAACATGTTTCTGCATTGTTTGTTTTTCACGTTCGCTGTATTTACCTTCCTGTTTCCGGAGTCTCTCCGGCAGTTTTAACATCCCGGCGTCATGAAGCAGAGCCCCCATCCCCAGGAGCCTGTTTTCCGCCCGTGAATAGTCAAGCTGGTCGGCAATAATCATGGATAAAATAGCTGTATTCAGACTGTATCGGTATATATATCCCTCTTCAGCATGTTCCTGGTCGGAAATTAAATAAAGCAGCAGAAGCTGATAATTCCAGACGGAATTAAAAACAGGTGACAGAGCTGATTTTATTTCCGTAAGCTCGTTTATTCCTTCCCGGTTGAACTTCTCGAAAAGATCACGGGTTTTTTCCAGGGCCCGATCATACGATTTTTTGACCTGCTTCTTGTCCAGTGGATCATAAAAAACCGCTTCTTCCACCGCCGAGTGGTCAACTTTTTCTTCGAGCGGAATCCGGGATTCAGCCGGGCGAAGTTTCTTTTTGCTTTCTTCGGCCGCTTTTTTTAATTCTTGCTGCTGGTTCTCAGTTAACGGAGAACCACTGCTTGTTACCGCCTTAACCCCCCATTTTTTTAATTTATCCAATCGTTCGGCCGTTAATACAGTAAATTCATCGGCAAGTTTTAAACCGTCCCCCGTAAACAGCGGGGTCTCAAAAACCGTCCCCGGCTCTAAATATTTAACCTGGAATTTATTTTTACCCCCCATCCTTCTCACTCCCGTTCTGCTCACGAGTTAACCGGTATAGAAACGCAAATACCTCGGCCACAACTTCATACAGCGAAGCGGGAATCTGTTCCTCAAGATCAAGTTGATACAATAAATTTACCAGGTCCGGATCCTCGTAAAGAGGGACTTCATGCTGGCTGGCCAGCTCTATTATTTTTTCAGCCAGCTTCCCCTTGCCTTTTGCGGTAACCCGGGGCGCCTCCTCGTTTTCCTCATACTGCATAGCCACCGCTTTTTCCAGCTGTTGTCTCCGGGAATCAGATTGGCCGGAATCGGAATTTTTATCACTCATGCAATAAAATCCACCTTTCCCGCCCCTGTTTGATCTATTTCATCCATCCCGGAAAGCGGGCCGGAAGGGATCTCGGGGTCCTTTTTCTTG
>CAZKRS010000075.1:0-7919 GCA_964555265.1 uncultured bacterium
GCAAAGGCCAGGATAAAATTGAGGAAACCAAACCGGATAATCCACTCTGGATTGACAGCTCGCCCCTTGAAAAAAAGTTGCTTGAAGAAAAAATTTCAAACCACCAGGGGGAGATTTACTTCCGAAAACAAAAATTTGACGTATTCACCAACCCCAACCTCAAACCGGCGCTGGAGATAATTAAACCCGATCATATTGTTGTTTTCGGGGTAACCCTGGACGTCTGCGTCCGTTTCGCCGCCGAAGGTTTCCATGACCGCGGCTACAAGGTGAGCGTTGTCAAAGACGCCACCAAAGCAATTGACCCCCAAAAAGGCCCCTCGCTCCTCAGCAACTGGTCCCGCAGGGGCCTGGAGATCGTTTCTACCGGAGACCTGCTCGAAAACCTGGGCTAACCGGTCCTTTCCCCCCGGCACAGATTTGTGCTAAACTTAGTACATAATTAAGACGATGCTAATAATGGAGTATAATATCTCCGCAAAACAGGCAGTTTATATCCTGATTAAGGTGAGCCGGGTGAAGGCCAATGGTTACACCAATGGAACTACAGGTTTTATTCATGCAGGAGTCAAGAGCCGCCGAGGAGGCGGAAAAAATAAAGCGGTTTCCTGCGGAACAGAGAGGCCAGGTCGCCCGGCGGAGAATTGCGGAAAGCCAGCGTGAATCAGTAGACGAGGTCGATACAACGGAAACAAAAACAGTCGATGAAGAGGGCGGCCAGGGGTCGGCCGGATATTTTGCTCACCGGGGCAACCAGGCGCCGGAACTGGCCGAAGAAGAGGAAAAACTGCCTCCTTCCGATGAAGAAGGAAAAGGGGATGTAATGGATCTCACCATTTAAAATTTATCGGAAGTAACAAGTCCGACCAGTATTTCCCGTGTCTCTGCCGGTTCGATTATTTTATCAATATAACCCTCCCCGGCCGCTTCCCAGGGATCGCCAAACTGGTAAAACTCCGGGTCTGGTTCTTCGTTTCCTGTTTCTTTTTCAGTAACAGCCACTTCAGCCCGGGGCCAGGCACACAAATAATCAACGCTCCCCGTGGGCGCCCCCATAACCGTGTAGGCAGTATCGTATGCTTTCCTGGTTATAAGAGTAACCAGGGGAACTTCAAGCCGACAGCAGGTTGTAAACAGCCGGGCAGTCCGGTTGATCATTCCCGTCTGTTCCCGTTCGGAAGCCGGAAGGAACCCGGGCAAATCGACGAGAAGAACCACCGGGAGATTGAATGTGTCGCAAAACCTGATAAAATCTGCCGCTTTATCGCCGGCGGCCCCATCCAGCGTCCCCGCCCGAAACCGGGGCTGATTGGCCACTACCCCGACCGCCCGACCATCAAGCCGGGCAAACCCGGTTACTATATTTTTGGCCTCATCCTCCCTGGTTTCCAGGAAACTTTTGCCGTCAAAAATAGATCTTATGACTTTTTTAACGTCATACGGCCTGCTCTTATCAGCGGGCACGATTTCTCCCGGATTCCGGGAAATATCCGGCGGCTCACCCTGGAGCACATATGAATCTTCAGAACTATTATCGGGCAGGTAATTTAAACAACGAACCGTCAGTTCAACCGCACCGGGGATATCGGAAGCATAGAGGTCATAAAACCCCTCCCCTTTTAAAGTTGTTTTTTCGCCGGAATCGGGCGGCTCGGCCTCGGCAGCTCCAATAACCACGTCACTTAACCCGGCCATCATGGCCGCCGTATGCCGGCAACGGCCGACAACCAGGCAGATCCGGGGAATCACGCCCCCGCAGCTGTCTAATTTTTCCATTACCCCGGCCGTTTCCGCCAGTCCGGTCACGTTTTCTCCCGGTCTGATTCCGTTTGAATCGACGATCAACACCAGGGGTAACCGGCGGCGACGGGTCCGGTCAATAAACCGTTTTAAAATCCGGCAGTTACGACGGGAAAAAGTACCTTTTTTTATGGAAGAATCAAATAACACCACCGCCACCCGGCGCTCGTTAATTTCCCCGAACCCGCAGGATATCCCGTCCCCCGCTTTCTTCTCAGACTCCAGATCCTCCGGGTCAAAACCAACGAAATCTCCGGTCTCGGCGAACGAACCGCTATCAAGCAATCCGACTAAACTGCGCCGGGCAATAGACTCCTCGCCGGACCGGGCCAGTTTTTCTCGGTATTTTTCCAGGATTTCAAAAGGGTGGTAATCGTTGAGGATGCTTACAGTCTTTTGTTTTTCCCCGGCCTGTTTATTTTCTTCCTCCGGGTTCGAACTGTTCTGTTCGGCTGCGCTCATTAGATTAAAAGGCCAGGGCTTGGGCGATAAACAGGATAATAAGCGCAATTAGAAGGGCGAGAATAATTACCCAGTATTTTGAAACAAATTCAACCGGGTCGAGTCCTTCGTGTTTAAAACCTCTTATTTCTTCCGTTTGCGGGGGAACAAGAATACTTACATCTTTGCCGCTACGGGCCCGCCCGTAGACATTCTGGCCGAACTGGACCCTGAGCTCCATTGTGCCCGCCTCGGTGGACTGGCTGGAAACCAGTTTGGCAGGTATCAGCCCGGTTTCATCCTTCCTCTTGGTAAGAACGCGCCCTATTTTTTCCTGTTGACCTTTCAGATTGCCCAGGTCTACGTATATCATATCTCCCATCTGGATCCGGGCCAGGGGAACACCGCGAACGGGATTGATTTCCACCTCGCAGGGGAGCACATACTCCTCCTCTTCCTCCTCCGCAGCAGTCTCTTCAACCGCTTCCACTTCTTCTTCCATCTCTTCAATTTTACGGGCAACCTTATATTTTAAATTTACAGACGGTTTGCTGATCTCAAGATTTTCCTGGATCAGCTCCATAAAATCCCCTTCCAGACTGGCTATCTCCCCGGCGTCAATCTTCTGGCGCAAATTCGACGAACCATCCTGCAGGATCTCGTCAAGTGCGGCCTGCAGGGTATCGGTGTTCCCCCCCATTCTCTGCCCGGTTTGAAGCCGCATCGAGATACGGTCACTGAACTGGGCGGGATTGGCATCCAGGGAAATATCCACTCCTTCCTCTCCCCCGGTGACTATCGCCATACACTCGGTAGCTTCCTGGAATTCAAAGTTCCAGCGCACAAAAAACGCTCCTCCGAACCGCCCGCCGGAGTCTTTAAATTTCCCTTTGATAAATAAGGTGGCAGGAGCAAGAAGCTCATCCGCCCGTTGTTCATCACCTTCGGCAACCTCCCAGGCAACTTCGGCCAACTTATTCGGCGCTCCCGCCTGGGCGGCATATTCTTCTTTATCCATATATATGACCCTCCGTTTATTTTACCCCTGCATTATAGCACATAATTCATAAGAACAAACGAAACAATTATCAACCAGTATGCTCGCTATTGCTGATTACTTCTACCAGCTCTTCAATCGGTTTCGGCCAGCAGTAATAATAACCCTGCTGATAAATCACACCCAGTTCGATAAGTTTCTCAGCCACCTCTTTTGTTTCAATCCACTCCCCGATCACTTCGATTTCCATTTCAGAACAAAGATCCGCAATCGCCCGGACAAAATTTTGATCGACTTCATTCTGAACAAGTTCCAGGATAAAAGTACCGTCTATCTTCAGGTAATCTATAGGCAATTGCTTGAGAATATCAAACGATCCATGACCGACTCCAAAGTCATCGAGAGCAATCCGGTAGCCGTGGTTCTTGACCGCTTTCAGCAGATTATCGACCGCCTGCTCGCTGTGAGTGGAAAGCAGTTTCTCCGTCACCTCCACAACCAGCTTGTCCCGGGGGAAACCAACATCTTTAATTGTTTTATCGAGCTGATCAAAAAAACTTTTCTGGAGAACGGATGTTGGAAACAGGTTCAGGGAAACAAGCGGAAATTCCGGCGAACCAAGAAAATCCCGGGTTTCCTCAAGAACCCGGGAGACTACCCAGTAATCGATCTTGTTCGTCAGCATATTTTCATAAGCAACTTCACCATAATCATCCAGGGTGTGCATCTCCCCGGTCGGTGTATTAACCCGCAACAGCGCTTCGTTCATCAGCACCTCCCCGCTTTGCCGGTTAATCACCGGCTGGTAATGTATTTCCAGCCGGTCTTCTTCAAGAGCTTTCATAACCTGGTCAACCGACTGCATTCTCTGGGCCAGTTTCTCGCTGTCTTCTGCTTCATACAGATATATGCCCCGGCTGTTCATGTCCATTTTACCCCGGCTCAGGGCGCGGTTTGCCGCCGAAAGCAACTCTTCAAGCGTATTCCCGTGAGTGGGATATACGGCTGCTCCCACTTTGACGGAAAAAACTGTCTCTTCCTTCTCCAGGGTCACCTCCTGCTCGAGCGGACCAAGGATTTTATACAGCCACTGTTGCAAATTTTCTACGGTTGTTACATCAAGAAAAACCCCGAATTTATCGCCGCCCAGCCGGCCTGTTATAGCTTCTTCGGGCAATTGCTTTTTCAACCAGCGAGCGCAGACCTGCAGGACTTTATTGCCGGCCCAGTAACCGTGAAAATCATTGATCTGGCCAAAATCAATAAGGTCCACAACTAAAAGCACATAGCGGTTGTCCGTCCGGTCCGGGGGTTCATCCTCCAGTATTTCAGTTATCTGTTCGAAGAAAAATCCCCGGCCCGGCAGCCCCGTTAAATGATCGTAGCGGGCCAAAAATTCGGCCTCCTTCCGGGCGGCCTCGGCCGTTTTTTCGGCTGCTTTGACATCGGTTATACTTTCAATTATTCCCTCAATCATCTCCGGTTCACCATCACCATTAAAAACCCGACCCCGTTCGCGAACCCATTTTTCTTTCCCCTCCCGGGTCCGGACCCTGTATTCAACCTGGAACGGTTCTCCCGCCTCAAAAGATTTCTCAACTTCCTGGCGGACGACGTCCCGATCATCAGGATGTATTAACTCGGCATAGGACACTTCCTGGTTATTAATCAGTTCCCCCGGTTCATAACCCAGCAGTTCTTCCGACCACTCGCTGACAAATTTCATCGTCCAGTCTTCGTCCGCAAGACAGCTGTAAGCCATCCCCGGTATACTGGAAAATAAATTCTTCAGTCGCCGTTCACGCAGGCGGACCTTCTCCCGTTGCCGGTAAAGCCTGTTCAGGAGATAATAGACAATCCCGAACAATAACAGAGCCGTTACCAGGATAAATCCCAGTCCCTTGACTGTCTGAAGAATTATATAGTCTTCATAATTGGCGGAAATCAAGGCAAAAAAACGGTCGGAATAAATAATCCACAGCGAACCTGCGATCCAATAAACCAGGGCAATTAATCCACTTTGAACCGCCGGTAGCTGCAAAAATTTAATCTTCAATTTCCTGCTCGCTTTAACTGTGATCTGTTAATTCCGACACCAAATCTTTTTATTCATTGTGAGGAATAACATATTCCGACCCGCCAATAAATTCCCTGATAGGCGAGGTACCCGGGATTATATCAAGGTTGGGAAACTCCGCCACCGAATCAAGTAACGCCCGGGTCCTTTTTCCCCGGACATAGGCAGCCAGCCGCCCTTCGTCAGCAAGGTTGTCTATGTAATCATCATCCGGATACTGATCGCCGATTACTTTCTTCAGCACCGGAAGCTCGTAGGGGAGTCCGGAATTGATTACCACGTCGGTGGAAAAAATATAAGGAATAATATGTTTGAGCTCACCCTTACGCACATACGGCCAGTGGGAAAGGGTCCGCTCCATGCTGTAACCCCGGTGTTTGGAATCCCGGATCATCCGCTTGAGCATCCGAATGTCCGCCCAGCGGGAATGCTGACCGTTTATATCCCGGAGAACGTTCATCGATTCAATATAGATCTTAAATTTCTTGTTCTGGGGCACGGAACTGGTCAACTGCCGGTATAGCCCGTGCAAACAGTCAATCAGGATAATCTCACCCTCATCACAGCTGAAAGGTTCGGTCCCGTCCCGGCAGCCTTTCTGGAAGTTATACCGGGGTTTGTCGATGGTCTCCCCGTTCACCAGCTGGGCCAGGTGCTCGTTTAGCAGGGGCATATCGATAGCCCCGGGCATCTCAAAATCATAATCGCCAAACCGGTCCTTGGGCTGATCCTTGAGGTCATAAAAATAATCGTCAACGTTTAGCTGCTTGAATTCCATCCCTTCCTCGCGCATTTCGTTGCCAATTATTACTGTTGTCGTGGTTTTATTAGAGCAGGAAGGACCGGCAATTATTACCACTTCAATCTCGTCTTTTCGATCCATGATCTGATCGGCCGCCGCCTGGATATCATCAAAAAACCGCTGTTCGACAGCCTCCACCAGCTCGGAGAGCTCTCCCGGTCCCTCGCCTTGCATCCAGGCGTTTAATTCAAATATGCTCGAGCAACGGTGCTCCACGTTCCATTCAAAAGTACGCCTGACTGTATCCTTGTGGATACCGTTGTTAGTAAACTGGAGCTCGGATATATCGCCGGACCGGACTTTTTTCCGTCCTTCCCTGTAAATCATGTACCCTTCCGCTATTTCTATCTCGCCCTGCCGTTTCAACTCCTTCTCCACCGTGTCCTGGATGTATTCCCGGGGAGGACATAAAATTTCAGGCTCCAGTTCCCGTTTGCTCATGGCCAGAACCTTCTCTTTTAAATAAGCGCTGATCTCCTCCCGCTCGTCGTCACTCAGCTCCGGAAACAGGCTATGGGTATACTTGGGATCCACATCGGCCGCTTCTATCTCCTCCCTGATAAACTCTTCCAGTCGCTCGGTTTCGTCGGCCGGATCTCGGCTGCTGACATGATCTTTAAACGTTTCCAGCAGAACAAATGTAAGCCGCTCGGTCACAAAAGCCTCGTCCATCCGATCCTTGCGCTCTTGCTCTTCATAATTGATGTATTGAATAACAAACTCCGAGACAAGATAATTTAAATCATAATATTCCCGGTAAATTCGATCGGTAACCTGCTGGGCATAAATCTGACCCCGCCGCTCGGGCAGTTTCAGCTTCTCTCCCTCCACGTCCTCGATCGCCCGGGCAATCGAATTGGCAATCCGGGAGACGTTAAAATCCTCAATCTGCCCCTCCCGGTTCACAAACTTTACCACCGTATTCGGTATGCTCATCTTCTTCCTCCTGTATTTGTATGCTGTGTTATTATATAGGATAACTTTTTATTATATTACAAATTTACCCGCTGTCCAACTATTACTACAATTTTAACCCGTAATTCACGACAATTTAACTGTCGCAAATAATAAGTCCGGAGGACAGCCGGATTCTCGCCCTTCCTGTCAAAATCAAATGAGCATAAATTTCCTTGAACTTACCAGTTCACAATTTATAGTTTAAGTTGGAGAATCGATTAAACTGCTCCTCTAATTTGTGTTTTTTTACTTTCATACTAACAGGGTGAGTCAATTGAATTTTTGGGAATTTCACAATCCGGTCAGGATCCATTTTGAAAGCGGAAGTACCCACCGGCTGGATGAACTTCTTCCGGATAAGAAATATTTGCTGGTTACCACCCCCGGAACCACCAGGCGCCAGGTTACCGGCCAGGTTGGCGACCAACTAAACCTGGATAAAGAACAGATATTTGACGAAACAAAATCTAACCCCCCTATCCGTTTTCTGGAAGAAAAAGCAGCAAAATTTAAAGAAAAAAATATTGAGGCTATAATCGGACTCGGGGGCGGCAGCGCCATGGATACTGCCAAAACCTTCTCCCTTCTGCTGGCTAACCCCCGGATAAAATTGCTGGATTTTTTGCAAACTTCCGGCCCCCGGACAACAAAATCCCTCCCGGTAATTACTATCCCCACCACCGCCGGCACCGGAAGCGAAGTAACTCCTTTTGCCACCCTGTGGGATAAAAAAAATAAGAAAAAATATTCCCTTTCAAATAAAAATCTTTTCCCTGAGCGTACAATACTGGATCCCGAGTTAACCCTTACCCTCCCGGCCGAAGAAACCGTCGCCGGGGCGCTTG
>CAZKRS010000076.1:0-5502 GCA_964555265.1 uncultured bacterium
TTGAAACTGAAACTATTTGCACCTGTCTATAAGAATGAGAACAAGAGTCTTGTTACACAATTTTCAGCAAGCAACTTTTTTGGGGGAAGCAATTTAACAGGGGAGAAGGGATTACGTGGAAGAAATAGAGGCTTACCTTAAAAGATTACCACCTCAATTAGCCAGCAGAGCCCGGGAAACTTTCAACAAATGCCCCTCCAACAAAATATTATCTGAATTAATTTTAAACCCCTGGCCTCTTAATGAACAACAGTTGGAGTCTTTTTTGCACGATTATATTAACGCTCGACCATTATTGATACTTGCCGGGGCGGGGAGCGGTAAAACGGCTGTTATGACCCGGAAAATTGCCTGGCATATTTTGCGGGGGGTACCGGTTGAAAAAATATTGGCGTTAACTTTTACCCGCCGGGCGGCCCGGGAAATGAAAAGCAGGGTTATAAAAAGCTTAAAAAACGGCAAAAAATACTTGGCCCCTCCGGAGCAGAAAAAATTAAACCGGGCGGTTGAGAACCTCAAGAAGAGAAGCTGGATTACGACCTTCCATTCGGCCTGCTGGAGAATTTTGAACCAGAAATTACCCGGGAGTAATCTTCGCCTGATAAGCCGGTATAATGAGGTTCTCAATGACGAAATCAACCTTCTTTCCCCGGGGGAGCGCACCGAACTTTCATCCAGGATTTCTTACCGGCTTGGCCATTCAGAACAGACAACCAAAAAAATCCTGGAAAAAGCCCGCCACCACCGGGATCAATTTGTATCTTACAGGCGGCTGGTTCGGGAAAGCAAATCTGATCTTGATTACGAAACGGCCCGGTTCATGAAAAAATACGAAAATTATCGGAAGAGACATAATCTTGTTGATCTGCAGGATATTGTAACAATTGCCGCCCGGTTACTGCGCAGTGACAAGACTGTCCGCCGGTTTATACAGCGTCAATTTCATTGTCAGCTTGTGGATGAGTTCCAGGATACTTCACTTGCCCAGCTTACTTTCCTGGCCCGCCTGGCCGGCAGTGATGGCCCGGTGTGTGCCGTTGGCGATGATTTTCAGGCCATCTATGAGTGGCGCGGCGCCCGCCCGCAGTTAATCCAGAAGTTTGATAATTTTTTTCCCCGGACCAAAAAAATAAATTTGAACTATAATTATCGCTCCACGGGCCGAATATTACTGGCGGCTCTTGAGCTTTTTTCCGGCCGGATGATCGCCGAAAACCGTGATCTGCACCCAACTCGACGCACTTCCGATAATCGCATTAAATATGGTCCGAGACTGGTAAAATTTGAAGCTAAAACTGAAGATGAAGAGGCTGATTATGTTGCCTATGAAATTAACCGGTTGATTGATCGTGGTTTTTCACCAGCGGATTTTGCAATTTTTTATCGGAACCAGGAACAGAAGTTTTCTTTTGTCCGCAGTCTTCGCGCGGAGAAAATACCATTTCAAATAACCGGTGCCAGAAGTTTTTTTGATTTGCGAGTGCCTGAACTTATTTTATCACTTGGCAGCCTGCTTACTGCACTGTCGAGAAAATTCAGGGAACTAAAAACGGGTGATTATACTCCCGGTTTGCATATTGAATTTGCTCTTGAAAATTGGTGGCGGGCGGCCAGTGAAACAGATATTGAAGAACTGGAGATTCCCCGCCTGGTCACTGTGGTCGATGAAGAACGATGGAAAAAATATTTGATCTCTTTGCCCCCGTCCGTCCAAACAGAGTTTAATCATATTCGAGATAAACTTTTCAACTGGGTGAAACACGTTGGTAATTCCGGGAAACTGATCGATCTTCTTCCGGCGGTCAAACAAAAATTAAGACTCTACAGGGAAAGAAAATTACTTGGTCAATACCGTCTTTTTAAAAGATGGCTTGAGGATATGGAATTTTCTGGCGGTAAAAAAGGGCTTGTCGAAATTAGAAATCAGGCTGTTTTACAAAGTTTTCGCTCCTCAACCGGGGAAGAAAAAAATGATCGGAAATCGGTTAAATTAATGACACTTCATTCCTGTAAAGGGCTGGAGTTTAAAGTTGTGTTCATGGTGGGGCTTGTGGATGATATATTTCCAGGTTCAGCCGGGGGAAAAAGCAAAAGAACCGAGGAAGAAAAAAGGCTATTTTATGTCGGTATAACACGGGCTCGTGATTTGCTGTACTTCAGCTATTCGTTACGTCGTTCCGGCCGTCCGGAATGGCAAAAACCAAGTCGTTTCCTGAATAATATCCCCGCTGAATACCTCGATACCCGACAAGCTCCGCTGACATATTCGGAAAAGTTACGCTATTTTCTGGGGGTTTGAAGGCTTATAAAAATCATATTCACCCGGGTGAACAGGAAAAAATAATCCCAAACAGAATATTTTCACACAAAATTTCGGCTATTTTCATCATGACCGGCCGTAAACTGGGATCTGTTATTTTTATTATTTTTTGATATACTTCCTATTCTGATAATTATAAAAATCTTGAGGTGATTTTAATGAAAGAGGACATACATCCCGAATTTCGGGAAGTTGTTTTTAAGGACGTTTCGACCGATGAACAGTTTATCATCGGTTCTACTGCCGATACCGAAAAAACAACGACCGTGGATGGTAAAGAATACCCCCTGATCGAAGTGGAGGTTTCTTCGGCCAGCCACCCCTTCTATACCGGGGAACAGAAGCTTGTTGATACCGAGGGTCGTGTTGAACGTTTTGAACGCAAATACGGCAGTCCCGGCGAGGAGTCGGAGTAATCGAGGAGCTTCCCTTTGCCCACCAGCTTGATGAGCTGGAGGAACATTTTGAGCATCTTCAGCACCGTTTGAGCACTCCCGATGAGTTGACCGGAAACCAGTACCAGGAGATTTCCCGTGATTATTCCCGGTTAAAACCCGTGGTGGAATTATATCGACGCTACAGGGACACTCAAAAAGAACTTAAGGGAAGCAGAGAACTTCTTACCGAATCCAGCGGTGATATGGCCGAACTGGCTGCTGAAGAGGTCGAACAGCTGGAGGGTGAACTTGAGTTTCTGGAGGCCGAATTAAAAGATTCTTTAATTTCCGATGACCCGGATGCCGACAGAAATGTAATCCTGGAAATTCGGGCGGGGACCGGCGGCGATGAGGCGGCGTTGTTTGCAGCCGACCTGTTTAGAATGTACAGCCGTTACGCCGGTCGTAACAACTGGAAGGCGGAGATAATTGCTTTAGCGGAAGCCGACCATGGCGGATACAAGGAAGCCGTCGCCCGGATTAAGGGAAAAGGGGCCTACGGTAAATTAAAATACGAGAGCGGTATTCACCGGGTGCAGAGAGTTCCGGCCACGGAGTCCTCCGGGCGAATTCATACCAGCGCCGCCACGGTCGCTATTCTTCCCGAAGCAGAAGAAATAGATGTTGATATAAACCAGTCTGATTTAAAAATAGATACCTTCCGGGCCAGCGGCGCCGGAGGCCAGCATGTCAATAAAACCGATAGCGCGGTTCGGATTACACACCAGCCGACAGGGATAGTCGTCCAGTGCCAGGACGAACGTTCCCAGCATAAAAACCGGGCCCAGGCAATGCGTATTTTAAGATCACGAATCTACCGGCGCGCTCGCCGGCAACAGGAAGAAGAACGGCGGGAAAAACGGCGTTCCCAGGTTGGAAGCGGCGACCGCAGTGGTAAGATTAGAACCTATAATTTTCCCCAGAACCGGGTCACGGATCACCGGATTGATTTGACCGTTTACAACCTGGAAGAAGTTATGGATGGTCAACTAAAAGAGATTATAGAAAAACTGCGGGAAGCTGAACGGCTGGATAAATTGAAGGAGCTTGAGGAAAGTGACAGTATCACGGAGCTGGTTGGCTGACTGTCCCGCCTGGGAAAAAAGAGAAGTGGGGCGGCACTATAATGTTTCAACTGATTGCCTGGCTTCTGATTTTCTCCCCACCCCGATCCCCTACCGGGAGGCCCTTGAGCGCCGCCGGGCGGGCGAACCACTGGAATATATCCTAAACCACTGCCACATAGGTCCTCTCACTTTAAAGACCGATTCAAGGGCTCTGATACCCCGTCCGGAAACCGAGACATTACTGAGAATAATAGGGGAGCGATTAAATGATTTGCCACCGGGGCCACTGCTGGATTGTGGTTGTGGCAGCGGTTTTATCGCCGCCTGGCTTAAAAAATATTCATCCTCAGACCGGGTGGTGGCAACCGATATTGATCCGGAGGCCCTGAAGCTGG
Organism: uncultured bacterium; assembly: GCA_964555265.1. GTDB lineage: Bacteria > T1Sed10-126 > T1Sed10-126 > T1Sed10-126 > T1Sed10-126 > CAZKRS01. The sequence goes on from CAZKRS010000076.1 coordinate 4,220, forward strand.
CTCAAGAAAACTTCTCCTGTAACGGGCTGGAGGTTAAGACCGTTTGCACCGATAGACTGGAAGGTATCAGGGCAGGCCTGGCATTGGTGGTGGCAAATTTGCCTTATGTTCTTCCCGGGGCTAAAAATCTAAACGAAACCGTAAAAAAATATGAACCCCACAGGGCATTATTTATACCTACAACTGCCCTGGAATTTTACGGCATATTTTTTCAGCAGGCTATAGATAAACTACTGCCCGGGGGCGAACTATGGCTGGAAGCCACCCCCAAATTAATCAAAAAATTTAACAGCTATTTACAGAGCTGTGATTACAGGATAAAAATTGATTCCCACCGTGACCTTACCGGTCGTATTCGTTATCTCCAGGTTAAATTAAGTTAGCTAGTTAGCTGGTTAGTTGGTTAGTTGGCTTTCAGCTTTAAACTTTTAGCTTTCAGCTGAATTTATGTCGGCCCTGCAGGCCTCAATAAAAATCAAACCTTTGAAAAGAATTGGATTGAAGATAAAGCATTTCTCCCCGGTTGGTAAAAGCAGCTAAACTATATTGCCTGTTTGCCCGACAAATAGAACAGACATAACAGGGAATACAGTTTAGACGTAATAGTGGTCGGGAGTTAAACGAGAAACTGCAAGGGGAGTCGTACAGTGGAAAAACTTCTGATTAAGGGCAACAAACCTCTTAGAGGAGAAGTGCCAATCAGCGGGGCAAAAAATGCCGCCCTGCCGATTATGGCTGCCACCGTATTATCTTCTTCCCCCTGCCGGCTAACCAATGTTCCTCGTTTAAATGACATCCATACAATGTCCAGGTTGCTTGAAACACTGGGGCTAAATATTTCTCTCAAAGAAAATTCTGTTGAAGTTGACGGAAGTTCTTTACACAGCAACAGTGCCCCGTACGAACTGGTAAAAAAAATGAGAGCTTCAGTTCTTGTCCTGGGGCCCCTACTGGGCCGAGTGGGGGAAGCAAAAGTTTCGTTACCGGGAGGATGTGCCATCGGAGCCCGGCCGATAGATCTTCACCTGTCGGGATTGGAGGCGATGGGAGCGGAGATAACACTTGAAGAAGGGGATATTCACGCCCGGGCCGAAAAACTGGAGGGAGCGGAGATTTATCTTGATTTCCCTTCCGTGGGCGCAACGGAGAATTTAATCATGGCTGCTGCCCTGGCGGACGGCAGAACAATTATCGAAAATGCGGCCCGCGAACCGGAAGTGGGGGACCTGGCCCGGTTTATAAATAATATTGGCGGAAAAATTGAAGGGATCGGTTCCGACAAG
>CAZKRS010000076.1:5512-7871 GCA_964555265.1 uncultured bacterium
ATAACCGGCGTTGAAAAATTAGGGGGCACTGAACATAAAATTATCCCCGATCGGATTGAAACGGGGACCTATCTTATAGCCGGAGCAATCACCCGGGGCGAAGTAACCGCCGTCAATGCAAACCCCGACCATCTTCGTTCAGTATTAAATAAATTAAGACAGACGGGAATAACCCTGGAAATAACTTCTTCGGGAACAATCCGCGTGAAGGCCGAGCGGCGCCCGAAAGAGCTGGATATTGTCACACTGCCTTATCCGGGGTTTCCCACCGATATGCAGGCCCAGTTTACCGCGCTTCTTTCCCTGGGCCGGGGGACTTCAACCATCAAGGAATCCATCTTTGAAGAGCGATTCATGCATGTGCTTGAATTACAGCGGTTAGGTGCCGATATTAAAATAGACGGTAACACTGTAACAATTACCGGAGTAAAAAAATTGGAAGGAGCCCCGGTTATGGCTACTGATCTTCGAGCTTCCGCCGCTCTTGTTGTGGCCGGATTGGCGGCTGAAGGAGAAACCGGGGTCAGGCGGATTTATCACCTGGACCGGGGTTACGAAAAACTGGAAGAAAAACTTGAAAATATTGGTGCAACCATTGAAAGAAAACCAGCGGAGGGACCTTAAATGTTAAGAGGATTATATACCGGAGCCAGTGGAATGGTAAACAACCAGAGAAGGATGGATGTGGTTTCCAACAACCTGGCCAACTCCACCACCAAAGGTTTCAAAGAGGTTTATCACACCCAGAAAACGTTCCCGGAAAATGATATGGTCAGAACGAATGATGAGAAAAAACAACTGCCCCTGGGAACAATAGACAAGCGGCCGGAAATCGGGCCCATGAATACCGGGGTGGCGGGAGACGGGACTTATGTCAACTGGGCGGCGGGAAGTTTTGATGAGACGGGCAACCCGCTTGATTTGGCCATTGAAGGGGAAGGTTTTTTTGCCGTCGAACTTGAGAACGGCGAGGAGGTATACACCCGTAACGGTAATTTTAAACTCAACAGTAACAGTGAACTTGTAGCCCAGGGGGGAGCCCGGGTCCTGGGCGAGGACGGGCCGATCCAATTTCCGGATAACGTGGAAGAAATTAATGTTATCGGAACCGGGCGTATAATTGACGGCGATAACAATATAATAGGTGATTTGAGGGTAAGAAATTTTGAAAACCCCCAGCAGCTGGAACGGATGGGCCAGAATTTTTACCGCCTCGGTGATGCAGAAGCCGAGGAAATGCCGATCGAGGATTATAACGTCCACCAGGGAATGCTGGAACACTCCAACGTCGATCCGATTAAATCTATCACGGAAATAATTAATCTTAATCGTAATCATGAAATGCAGACCCGGGTGATTCGCAAGCAAAGTTCGGCACTTGGCCGAGCAATCAGCCGGGTGGGCAGAGCTTGATAACTTCTATTGAGGTGATGTTAAAATGATTCGTAGTTTATTTTCAGCAGCGACGGGAATGAGGGCCCAGCAGTTTAACGTGGATGTTGTCTCCAACAACCTTTCGAACGTTAATACCAACGGTTTCAAACGTTCCAAGGGAGAGTTTGAGGACCTGTTTTACGAACATATGAAGGTCCCCGGATCTCCTTCCAACCAGGCTTCAGAACATCCAACCGGTATTTCAGTGGGGATGGGGGTTCGAACCGGGGGAACGTCAAGAAGTCATGCCCAGGGTAATGCCCGGAACACCGAAAATTCGCTTGACTGGATGGTGAAGGGGGATGGAATGTTCCAGGTTCTGCAGCCCGATGGGACAACAGCTTATACCCGGGACGGCAGTTTTGAGATGGACGGGGAGGGAAACATCGTTACTTCCAGCGGTCATTATCTACAGCCGCAGATTCAGATTCCCGAGGAAGCAACGGATATAGATGTCCGGGCGGATGGGACTATCTCAGCCCAGATGCCCGGAGAAACTGACGCCCAGGAGGTTGGCCAGATAGAGCTGGCCCGGTTTGTAAATCCGTCCGGCCTCCGAGCGGCCGGTTCGAATCTGTTTAAAGAAACCAGCGCTTCCGGGCCCCCACAGGTTACAGTGCCCGGCCAGGATGGTGCCGGAGAAATTCAGCAGGGATTTTTGGAAAAATCAAATGTTGACGTGATCAGGTCCCTGACCGATTTGATATCCATGCAGCGGGCTTATGAGTTTAACCACCGGACAATCAGAACTTCAGATCGTATGCTCCAGCGGGCAACCACGCTGCTTCAGTAATGAATAACATCGCAGCTGCAGTTCGCAGGTCCGGTTTTTTCCCCGGCGGGTTACTGCTGGCAGTGTTAATTCTCCTGCTCGGCAGTCCCCGGGGAGGCTACTCCGGGACTGCTTCGGAGGTGAGCTTAAAAA
>CAZKRS010000077.1:0-4846 GCA_964555265.1 uncultured bacterium
GGAGAGCCAGGGCTCCCTGGCCCGCAGCCGGCACCATCCGATCGACGGAAAAATACTCACCAACCTCCTCCAGCAGGTCCAAGCGGGCCAGGCCGGCAGCAGCGAGGAGAATAGCGTCATAGGAGCCTTCTTTTAATTTTTTGAGCCGGGTGGGCACATTCCCCCGGACAGGCTCAACCTGAAGATCATCCCGGATTGCCAGCAGTTCACACTTCCGGCGGAGACTGCCGGTTCCCACGCGGGCTCCCGGGGGAAGATCGGCAAGTTTTCGGTCCTCCTTTGTAACCAGGACATCCCGGGGATCTTCCCGGGGAAAAATAGCCGTAACCTCCAGTTCGTTTTCAGCAAACCGGGGTAGATCTTTGGCACTGTGAACGGCAAAATCAATCTTTCCCGCCCGCAGCACCTCTTCAATTCCCCGCACAAAAAAACCGCGATCCTTTTCCCCCTCCGGCTGCCGGCTTTCAAACTTATCGCCGGCAGTCTCCACGGTAACAATTTCATATCTTTGTTCGGGATGTATCTTTCGCAGACTATCAATAACAAGCCGGGTCTGTTTCAGGGCCAGTTTACTGCTTCGGGAGCCGACTAAAATTTTATTGTCCATCATTCTTCTAAAAAACTTTTCAATCTTTTTCTGATTTCCTGTCTCATATCATCTATCCGCCCGCCCAGGTAGTTCTCCAAAATATCGCTGTAGACAATTGATTCGAAGAAACTTTTTCGGCGATCAAAACTATCTATTTGCTCCAGAACTTCCGGCCGGATATCCCCCAGGGCCTCCAAAAACCCCGCATACTCCTCTCCCAGCTCCTCCTCCAGCTGCCGGCGGAGTTTTTTGGCCAGGGCCGGGGATTTACCGGAGGTTGATATCGCCACCACAAGATCACCCCGCCTGAATGAAGCCGGAAGGATAAAATCACAACTTTTCGGCTCATCTACCACGTTGACCGGAATTTTGTTTTTTTTACATTCTTTTAGAACTTTTGTTTCCCTCCTGACTCGCCGCAGGCAACAAAAACAAGATCGACTCCACTAATATCCTCCGGTTGGAATTTTCTTTTTTCTAAGTTGAATGAATAACTCGCTGAAAGCGTTTTTATTTCTTCTGTAAAAGAGGTACTCACCACACTTACTTCGGCCTCGGTGCCGGCAAGTTTTCCAGCCTTTCTCTTTGCTATCTTACCGCCACCGACAATAAGGATTTTCATACCGGCAGTATCAAACATAATCGGAAAATACCTGGACATTTTTATAATTCACCGGCTTTCAGTTTATCGATAAGAACTTCAAAAAGCCCCTCGGTAGTATATTCCTCGGCGACAAGATCGGGTTCAATTCCTTCTTTTCGAAGCGCCCGGGCGGTAATCGGTCCGATACAGCAGACCAGCACTTCTGATAGGAGTTTATAAGCCTTACCGTCATTTATTATTTTGAAAAAATTATCAGCGGTGGAAGAACTTGTGAAAGTTATTATATCAAAACCTCCGCTTCTGACGGCGGATTTATTTTCCGGTTCCGGAACAAGCTGCCGGTAAACGGGAAGGACATCGACCTCGGCGCCATTCTCCCGCAGCTGTTCGGGCAGGACATCCCGGGCAACATCGGAACGGGGCAGCAAAACCTTCCTTCCGGCAAGTTCTTTCGGAAAAAACTCCAGGAGAGCTTCCGCCCGGTATTCCTCGGGCACAAAATCTACCCTGATACCAAATTTTTCCAGGCACCCGGCGGTTACCGGCCCGATAGCACATATATTCTTCCCGGCCAGCTGCCGGGCATCCGACCTCTCAAACAACCTGCTCATAAAAATCTCCACTCCCCGGCTGCTGGTAAAAATTAAATCCCGGTAGTCCTCCAGTTTATCGAGAAAGCGATCAATCTGTTCGGACCCGGCCGGCTCCAGCTTAACCGTGGGAAATTCAATTACCTCGGCGCCGGCATCTATAAACCGCCGCCGAAGATCACCGGACTTGGAGGCGGGGCGAGTCAGCAGGATCTTTTTGCCAAAAAGTGGTTTCTGTTCAGAAAAATTAAGCTCTGTATGCAGTTCAACGACCTCGCCGACAACAATGACCCCCGGTGGTGAAATATTTTTTTCTTCCACAAGCTCGGGCAGGGTTTCCACCTTCCCAACAGTTACCTGCTGGCGAGGGGTCGTCGCCCGGGTGATTATCGCCGCCGGGGTATCGGAGCTGTATCCCTTCTCCCGGGCTTTATTCATCAATTCCTGGATATTTTTTACACCCATTAAAATCACCAGTGTATCTGCCCGGGGGATCTCAACCTCCTCATCCTCTCGACGGTGACCGGTTATTATTGCCAGCGAGGAGGAATAATCGCGGTGAGTGAGCGGGATCCCGGCGTAAGCCGGCGCCGCCAGGCTTGAGGAGATTCCGGGAACTATTTCAAAATCAACGCCTCTTTCCGCAAGATAAAGCGCCTCCTCTCCTCCCCTGCCCAGTAGATAAGGATCGCCCCCTTTCAAGCGGACCACCACCTCGCCGGCAAGCGAGCGCTCAAACAACAATTCATTGATCTGCTGCTGGTTTCGGAAATGATCGCCCGCTTTTTTGCCGGCATATATTAATTCAGCCTCTTCGGTATGATCCAGAAGCTGGTTGTTAACCAGCCGGTCATAGATGACACAATCGGCATCCACAAGTACCCGGCGGCCTTTTTCCGTAATCAAACCGGCCTCGCCGGGACCTCCGCCAACCAGATAAACTTTCCCGCTCATAAACCTGTCCTCCCTTAATTTCTCACTAATTTTATCAGCTATTACAACACCTGTAATCCCAATAGCACTCCCTCCGGACGTATTTTCTAAATTTCGAAATTTCGCATTTTCGAAATTTCGAAAATGCGAAAATGCGAAAATAAAAATTAGGGAATATTATCTTGCAACGAGGGGGAGCTTTTTTTATCGGGTTGTCAAGGGAGGATAAATAAAACTATTGTACTTCTTGTTCGCTTTTTACAGGGTTACAAACCAGGTTATACTTGCGGTTAAAATCAAAATAAGCAGGGTCATGGCCATTCCCTGAAACCGGAGCGACTCTCCTCTTATTTTAGAAATTAGATTACTGACCGGAAGGGCGAAAACTACTGCCAGTAGGCCAATAACACTACCCAATAAAAAACTATTTATAACATAAGTCCGGTTCAGCAAGGTCCCATAATCTCCGGCTAAGGAGAGATAAAACGAAATGTACTTTTCAATTCCCATCCGGATGGGAATAACAATGGTGAGATATATTATTGCACTGAGCAAAAGGTCCTGGGCAGCTACAAACTTTCCAATCCTCCCACTCAGAGTTTTGGCGAACCACCGCCCCAATAACCAGCTAAATCCCCCTATAACTACTCCCACTACTAATACATCCACACCCATGTAGGCGGCGGTGCCGGCAATCAAACCCGCCCCAAGGGTGCATAGAGGACAGTGGGCATGAGCTGAAGTGGGATACAGTAATAACCCAAAAAAAGTTAATAGAAAATATTTTATCCTGTGAATCATTTTGTAATAAACTCTCCAGTCACTTCTCCGGCATCTATTTCATAGAATACCCACTCTTCGGTCTTGGCTCCCGGCATACCCGGACTTCCCGAGGGCATACCCGGCAAAGAAATTATCCCGGCCTCGGGCTGTCGTTCAACCACTTCATTAATTATTTCCAGCGGAACATGACCTTCAATTTTCCACTCCCCAACTTCAGTTGTATGACAGGATCTATAGCCCTCGGGAATTCCGAACTGACTGCGCATCTGCCGCAAGTGAGTATTATCATGTTCGTAAATATTCACCTCAACTCCAGCGTTCGCCAGGTAACGGGCGTGATTAACACAACAGCCACAATCCGGGGAAAGATGAACCGTAGCCGTTCCGAATTTAGCTTCTGCCGGAGTTGATTCGGACCATAAAAAATAGCCGGCGACGGCAAACATCAGCAGTACAACAAGAAAAGTCAGCAGTTTTTTTGTATCCATCTTAAAAACCTCAATTTGTAGTGTTTTTTTAAAATAAGATCCTCAACTTATACTTCTTATCAAATATCTTCACAACAGTTTAATATTTTTTTTGAAAGGGTTTTTAACCGCTCTTTTAAAGTAGGATCGCCATGGGAATTGGAATCATTTTCAGGCCCGGGTATTTTTAGGCGGCCGGAAATCAAACTCCAGACTAGCGTATAAACTTCAAAAGCTTTTTCAAAATATTCCTGAGCTTTTTCTTCTTTGCCGGCGGCTTTAAACTTTTCGCCAACCTCAAAAAGACGGACAGAAGAAGACAATATATGTTTAACGGCGCAGTAAACCTCCCCCTCGGTTTCTCCGAGCATTTCATCCATTAGCTCCCGTCTTGTCCGGCGAACCACCTCTACTAAATCGTAATAACCGGGAGAGTCGGTGCGCACTCCAGAGAAGTAAAGGTGTTCCTCAAGAGTAATTAAATTCATCGCCGCAATGCTCAGATCCTCAAGGATATTATCCACCGATCCTGCCTGTTCGGAGGAATTTTTTATTTTTTCCACAAAATCATTTACATTATGAATTTGTCCTCACCACCCAGTTTTTTCATTTGTCCACCTGGCCGGAATCCATTAATGATGTTCCCCGGAAATCACCTTAGTTACCGCTACTAAAAAATAATCCCAACCGGAAACAACACTGTCATCTCCGGCAAACTTATAAAAACTTTATCCCTGTTATTTTTTCTGAATTTATAATATAGTTAGTTGATTACTTAACTTAACTATTAATAGTATAGGGGGGTATCCCATAAATGTCAAGGGTAAAATCCGCCCCCTCTCTCCTTCCATCTGAACTGTAATTTTATTATCATATTATC
>CAZKRS010000077.1:4856-7729 GCA_964555265.1 uncultured bacterium
AAAAGGAGCCCGGAATAATGACAGAAGCTGAGTTTCCAGACCGGAGGCTGCGGCGAAACCGGTATAAACCGGCAATGCGGCGGCTTGTTCGAGAAACAAATCTCTCGAAAGACGATTTGATTCAGCCGATATTTGTCAAGGAATCCCTGGATGAACCGGTAGAAATAGAAACGCTCCCCGGACAAAAACAGCACACGGTTGATTCAGCGGTGGAGGAAATTCACCGCTGCGAGGCGGCCGGGTTGCCGGGGGTTATTATTTTTGGTATCCCCGCTCAGAAAGACGCGACGGGCTCTTCAGCTGCTTTTGAAGACGGGATTGTTCAAAAAACAATCCGCAAAGCTCAAAAACAGACCGGGGATATCCTGCTGATTGCTGACGTCTGTTTGTGTCAGTACACGGACCACGGCCACTGCGGAATCCTTGCCGGCAAAGAGGTTAATAACGATGCCACGATCGACCGGCTGGCCGAAATTTCCCTTTCGCTGGCAGATGCTGGTGCGGACGTAATAGCTCCCTCCGACATGATGGACGGTCGGGTGCAGAAAATTAGAAAAACGCTGGATAAAAATAATTTCCTCCGGGTCAGTATCCTCAGCTACGCGGTTAAATACGCCTCTTCCTTTTACGGTCCCTTTAGAGGGGCGGCAGAATCGGCTCCCGGGTTTGGAGATCGTTCCTCCTACCAGATGGATCCCGCAAACGGACGGGAAGCCCTCTGCGAAGCCAGCCAGGAGGCCAAGGAAGGAGCCGACTGGTTGATGGTCAAGCCGGCTCTTCCCTACCTGGATATTATCAGCCGGCTCCGGAACAATTTTCATCTTCCCCTGGCCGCCTACTGCGTGAGCGGTGAATATACAATAATTGAGACAGCCGCCCGAAAAGAGCTTATTGAACGCACCCCGGCCATAATAGAGACTTTAACCTCCATTAAGCGGGCCGGGGCGGACGCCATTTTAACCTACTGGGCCCGCGAGGTAGCCGAAGAAATTGGCTGAAGATTTTACGAACCGCCCGAGATCCAGCCGCTATTTCAAGGAAGCTCAAGATTTGCTGGTGGGCGGAGTAAACAGCCCCGCCCGGACATATCGCCAGGAACTGGGACCTCCTCCTTTCATTAAAAGCGCCGACGGTCCCTACCTGGTAGATGCTGATGATAACAGGTATATAGATTTTGTATCCTCCTGGGGAGCTATGCTCTTCGGGCATAACCCGCAACCGGTAACAGACGCCCTACAAAAACAAATCAGGCGCGGGACCAGTTATGGGGCCCCCACGCCCCAGGAAACAGAACTGGCCCAGCTGATCGTAAAGATGGTCCCTTCTATAGAAAAACTGCGGCTGGTCAACTCGGGAACTGAAGCGACCATGTCGGCGCTGCGGTTGGCCCGGGGATACACGGGAGAGGACTTTATTTTGAAATTTACGGGCTGCTATCACGGTCATTCGGACAGCCTGCTCGTGGAGGCCGGTTCGGGCGGAGCCACCCTGGGGAATCCCGACAGCGACGGTGTCCCCGGAGAGCTGGCCGGTATGACACTGGTCGCCTCCTACGGAGATTCAAAAGAGCTGGAAGAAATATTTAACAGGTACGGCCAGAAACTCGGGGCGGTAATCATTGAACCGGTTGCCGGAAATATGGGCTTGATCGTTCCCCCGGAGAGCTATTTGAAAAAGCTCCGGAAATTGACGCAGAAGAGCGAAACTCTCCTGATTTTTGACGAAGTAATGACCGGTTTCCGGGTGGGACCGGGTGGCGTCCAGGAAAAATTTGATATTATTCCCGACCTTACTTGCCTGGGAAAAGTTGTTGGCGGCGGCTTGCCGATGGGGGTGTTTGGTGGTAAAAAAGAGATAATGGCTCATCTGGCTCCCGAGGGAGAAGTATATCAGGCCGGAACTCTTTCCGGAAATCCGCTCGCCGTCCGGGCGGGGGTGGAAATTTTAAAACTGATAAAAAAGAAAGATCCCTACCAGGAGCTTGATAAAATTCGAAAACAAATAAAAAATAGCTTCCAAAAAAGCGCCCGTAAAGCCGAAATCCCGCTTCAATTCCACGGCCTCGGGGGCATGTTTTCCTGTTTTTTCACCGAAAAGAAAGTCACCGACTACCAAACCGCGGCATCGACAGATCAAAAGCTATTTGATCGTTTCCACCGGCTGGCCCTAAAAAAAGGATTGTATTTCCCGCCTTCACCCTATGAGAGCTGCTTTTTGAACACAGAACTGAAAGGAGAAGTGCTTGGAGAGGCCTGCAGAAAAATAGAAGAAATAATACAGAAGCTGAAGGACTAATCTTCCAGCAGGCTATCGATACTATTTTTTAATTTCCGGGGAGCAGCTTCCAGGCGAGGCAGCACCTCTCGCAGGGGATGGATTGCCTGATTAATGGTCTGCTCTATGATTTTATCCAGCCGCTCCAGATCTTCATCGGGAAACTTATTTTCCAGTTCCTTGATTTTTTCATCCTTAACCTCCCGAACATAATCATCCAGCAGCCGGAGTGTCTCCGAAATCTCCCGGCGGCGCCTGTATTCACTGAACTGCTCCCGAGCGCCGGCAATCACTTCTTCGGCTCTCTTCAAAATCTTTTTTATTTCCGGGTCAGCTTCAAAATTTCCTTCCACCAGTTGCTCCAGGTTAAAAACTGTTAACCCCTCCAGCCGGGCCGCCTCTTCCGGCAGATCCCGGGGAACAGCAAGATCAAATAGAACAAGCCGGCGGTTTTCCCGGCTGTCCAGAACCCGTTTTAATAGCTCCAAATCCACAATCTTATGGGGGGCGGCCGTCTGGGCAAAAACAAGGTCAGCTTCCAGCAGTGTTTTCTCCAGTTGATTAAATTTAAGTGCCCGCCCGCTGTATTTTTCGGCCAG
>CAZKRS010000078.1:0-7607 GCA_964555265.1 uncultured bacterium
GGCGGCCTCTGCGTCCCGAACGCAGCGCTCTAGCCAAGCTGAGCCACGCCCCGTGGTTTTCTTAATTTGTAGAATAATGTTATCTAATCGCCGGGGAAAATTCAATTTAATTAGTTCCTTAGAGGTAACAGACCGGCTAATAATTCGGGGTCCGGGTAAGGTGATGGGTCCAGGTGAGTCGGTCATTTTTTCCCTGAAATGCGTCACACACCCCGCTAAATGGACATCCTTCACATTCGCATGGAAAACATCTTTTTACGGCCGTTTGCCACATTATAGAATCCACCCGGCAGTTATTGAGCCCCGGACTGCCTTCCTGGGCGGATGCTATTTTTTCTACCGTCTCTACAGTCCGCTGTCTTAGCGCCCGTTCATAAGGATGATCCATGGGAATCTCTCGCTTATCAGCTATGGTTTTTCCAATGGAATCATCCATCTCCCACAAACCCACTCGCATGCAGAACAACGGCAGCATATAGTCGGGCTGAGCTTTCAAACTGTCAATTTCTTCAAACTGGGTGGCTTGATTATAAATACCGGAGCTCTCAAACCGGCGATCCGGGGGCATATTTTCATCCCGCCTGTCAATCAGCATTTTGACCATCAGCTGGGGTAGTTTGTAGAAAGGATCTCCAAACGAAAGCGGAAAATATTTTTTCAGTCCCGCCAGCAGATCGGGAACGGTTTCATAATAAGAAATAAAATCTCCTGCCGAGGGCTTCCGGTCTTTAGCCCGGGAAAACTGTTTCAGTCCTTCCCCCAGTTCCCGTATTTTTAACCGCCGGTGAGGAAACATTGGAATCTGACAGGAACCATCCAGCCGGTCCGAAAAAATCTTCCGGAGCTGATCATCGGTAATTTCCCGGTAAAAATCAGAATCATACTGAAGCCAGCCCCTCTCCCGGGCATCGGCAAGGGTATAAGCAAGGGCAAAAACATCAACAACCTTCTCGCCGGCGGATGTTCTTACCCCCCAGGTATATATCCCACCGTCCTCATTTTTTTCCCAGTATGAAAAATTTAAAGCTCCCAGCAAAAATAAAAACTCAATTGCTTCTTCATTGTTTTTTTCGGGAAACAAATAAACTTCCCCTAACGTTTCGCACTCCTGCCAGGGAGCCAGGCTATCTTTTTTTATTTTCTTTATTTCCTCACTAAAAATCGGTTTAACCCGCTCAAGTTTGCTCTTGTTTAGCTCGATCAAGGCAAAAAAACCTCCCCTAAAACACAGTTAAGATAACTGGCCGAAGGCAAATTAACCGGCCAGCGGTGATCAGCGGGTTGAGTGTGCTGTTCGCTGGTAGAAAAAGAAACGTGAGCGTCATGAGCACTTTCAGCTATTATATCTGAAAAAATTTGTCCGTCCACAACCGAAGTGCAGGAGCTGGTGGCCAAAACACCCCGGGGTTTCAAAAGTTTCATCGCCCGGAAATTTATCTCTTTATATCCCCGGCGGGCCGCTTCAAGTTTATCCCGGCTGTGAGCAAACGAGGGCGGATCAAGAACAATTAGATCAAAATCACGGTCAGAATTATTCAAATAATCAAACCCGTCACTGCAGACAACCTCAGCCCTGCTCTGCCAGCCGTTATGACGTAAATTTTCACGGACTAAATCAAGCGCATCCTCGCTATTATCAACAAACACCACGTTTTTTGCCCCCCCGTGCAGGCAGGCCAGCCCCCATCCTCCCACATAGGAAAAACAATCGAGGCAGTTTTTATTTTTGCTGTACTTGGAAATACGGCGGCGGTTCATCGACTGGTCAAGATAATAGCCGGTTTTCTGGCCTTTCACAACGTCGGCAAGAACAAGATAAGGTTCCCGCCTAACTTCCAGTCGGGGAGGAGGTTTCCGGCCCCGCAGAACACCACTGTATTTTTCAAGCCCTTCCAGGTTTCGGGCTTCAAGGTCATTGCGCGCATATATCCCGGCCGGCCGTATTTTTTCCTCCAGCAGGTCAAGGATAACCTCCTGCCGTTTTTCGAGAGCTTTATTTCTTATCTGGACAACAAGATAATCGTTATATTTGTCGACAACCAGGCCCGGCAAAAAATCACCGGCACTGTTAACCAGCCGGCAGCTGGTCCGGGAGGGAAATACCCGCCGGCGGTAATCAATAGCTCTCTGGAGCCGGGCGGAAAAAAAATCGACGTCGACTGTTTTCTTTCCCCGGGATATCACCCGTACGGCCACCGGTGAGCTGCTGCTATAAAATCCACGCCCGTAAAAGTCGCCGTTTTTAGAAATCAGATCGACAACACAGCCGTCGGGTAGATCCTCATCAGCCAGTTCTATATCTGAACGAAAAAGCCGCAGTTTCATTTGCTGTCTTTTTTGTTCACCGGAATCATTCAACATCAGTGTTCCTATTTCCATCTTTTACTCCTCTGAACAGGGTTATTTCAACTATTCCTTTAAACTGAGGCCATAAATGATATAATATACTACACTATAAAAAAGGGGCGATAAATATGGCGCATGAGTCGAACCACGAAGTCATACACGATGAAGACAATGGAAAGTTTTATATTCCCTTTCCTGACAAGCAGGCTGTCCTGCGTTATACGCATGAACCTGAAGAAAAAGAAATAGAGTTCCAATCTATTTTCATTCCTCCCTCCCTTCGTGATAACGGGCTGGAAGAAAAAATTGTTAACTCCGCTTACAGTTTTGCCCGGGAAAACTCTCTCAAACCGATCCCGGAAAGCATCGATCAATTTTTTAACCAGAATACAAGCAACATTTAATACATTTTCCCCGGGTTAGCTCTTTCTTTCCGAACCATTAAACTGTACCGTTTGAACATCCTATTTTACTTTCCTGATATACCTGTTATTATTTTGCTACTATGCGTTTAAGTATACGGTATAAAATGGCTCTTTTATTATCAATCATTGTCCTTGTAGGCGGGGGGATTGCTACCTACTTTCACATCCAATCCCGGATTGATGCCCGCCTGGAGGAAATAAAAACCCGCGCTTATTCAATGGGGCAGGTCATAGGGTTACAGTTTTCCGATTCTCTACTAACCGGCAGCCCTATCGAGGAAAAACTTGAGATACAGATGAACGTCTGGCTGAACGAAATTCCCCATACCCGTTTTCTTATCGTTTATAATCCCCGGGGCGAGGAAACTTTCACAACATTCCTGGAGAACACAGAAGCAAAAAATCAAGACCTTAACCTGGAACCGGATATTATCCGGCATATTTTAACCGGCGAACGCCAGAGTTTAACCCGCCGGTTGCCCGGAGAACAGGTGCTGGATATGCTGATTCCCATCCGCCTGTTCAGAACCGATTTTGGGGTTGTCCGCCTGGGATTTGATATTTCACATTTCGAAGCCGAACGCCGGCAGATGTATTATCACTACGGACTCCTCGGTGCTCTGTTATTAACTGTCATTTTTTATGCCAGCCATCTCCTGGCCGGTTTTTTGATCCGGCCAATCGAAAGGCTGGAAACAATTACCACCCGGTTTGGACGGGGAGAACTAAAAGCCCGGGCGGATATTTCTTCCGGCGACGAGATCCAGAGACTGGGGGAAAATTTTAATGAAATGGCGGCCAACCTGGAGAAAAAAATTAACGACCTCCACACAATTCAGGAGTTAAACCGAAAAATAAGTGCAAAACTGCGCCCCGAGGATTTGCATGACCATATTATTAACGTTATCAAAGAAACCTGGCACATTCAGCACATAGCCCTGCTTTTATTTGAAGAAAAAAATATTCTAAAAATGAAAGCAGGTTTAAACGTCCCCCGGGATGAAACATGGAAAAGAACAAACCATAAAAAAATATTTAACCTCCTGAACAAAAATGGTTTCTGCCGGCGATACAACTCTGAAGAGGAATGCAACTGTCTTCGTCCCCTGCTCAAACTGGACGAAAACCAGCCTATTAAAGAGATCATAAGTTTTAGGCTGGAAACAGGAACCAACCACCTGGGCTATCTTCTCCTGGGACGAAAAACCCGCACCTTCACTGAAGATGAATTGAGCCTGCTCCGGACATTAAGCCATCAAATAAAAATCGCCATCGATAACGCCCGTCATTACACCCGGGCAGTTACCGATGAATTGACCGATCTATATAACCGGAGATTTTTTGACCTGCAGTTAAAAGAAAAAACAGGTGACCCGGAAGCACAACCGGTATCCCTGGCCATGGTTGATATCGATAATTTTAAACATTACAACGATACCTACGGTCACCCGGCCGGAGATGAAGTGCTGGAAAAACTCGGGGAAACTTTTAAAAAACAGGTGAGAACCGTGGACACCCACGGAACCGCCCGCCAGCTCGATCTCGTCGCCCGCTACGGTGGCGAGGAGTTCTGTATAATTTTACCCCAAACTTCTCTCGAAGATGCCCGTTCGGTCGCCGAACGGGTCCGGAAAACCGTGGAAGATATAAGCCACTTTGAAGAACAAATCACAATCAGTATCGGTGTGGCCACCGCCGGCGGAGAAGAGACTGCCGAACAGCTTCTTAGCCGGGCGGACGAGGCTCTTTACCGGGCTAAACGAAAGGGGAAAAACCAGGTATGCGCCGATTAATTGCCGTTTTTTTACTGCTGATGATCCTGGTTTCTATATCCGGATGTCCGGGAGATGATGATATTCACAGGACGGAATTTGATTTTCCCGAGGAGAAAAGGGAAATCCAGATCATCAACCTCGGTAACATTCCTTCGGAAACTGTTATCCACCGGCTCCAGGAGTATACTCCCCTTATTAAAATACTGGAAGAAGAATTGAATATCGACATCCAACAAAAATTTTCAGCGGATTATGAGGGTATAATAAACAATATGCTCAAGGAAGAATACGACCTTGCTCTTCTGGCTCCACTTGCTTACGCCCGCTACAGCACCCGGGCAGAAACTCCGGTTTATAGTCCGATTGTTCAACCCGTCCGCCACGGGGAAGAATTTTACCGGGGGATAATTTTTACTCACAAAAACAACGATATTGAATCTCTGGCGGACCTGGAGGGCAAAAGGATCGCGTTTGTGGATAAAGATTCGGCCTCGGGGTATCTTTTTCCCCGGGCCCGGCTGCTCCAGGAAGGAATAGTTCCCGAAGAATATTTTTCAGAAATCCAGTTTTTAGGCCGCCATGATCTTGTGGTCAGGGCCGTTTACACGGGGGATGTCGACGTCGGGGTCACCTACGATGACGCCCGGCCGGGAAATATACCTCCGGACGCCAACCCGGACGAACTTCTGCCGATTCTCACAAAAACCGCTAAAATTCCCACCGAACCGACCGTAATTAATAAAAAATTTCAAGAAAAATACCCGGATTTGTGCAAGCAGTTGATTGATCTCCTGGTAGAAATGCATGAAACCACTGAAGGCCAACAGGCACTGGAAAGACTTGAAGTCGATAAGTTTATTCGCACGGAAGATGCCAATTACGACGTCGTCAGGGAAACCGTGAATATCCTCCGGCAAGAATAGTCTGCCGGCAAATCGGCTTCAAAAAGCTTCTAAAGTTTTTTCCAACCGGACGACTATTTCTTCTATATTTTCTTCCGTCAGGATAAGCGGGGGCACAAAACGAAGAACATTTTCACCGGCTGTTCCAACAATCAATCCCTCCGAACGGGCCCTGTCCATGATCTCGCTTGCCGGGTGGGAATTAACCGGCAGTCCAATCATTAGTCCCTCACCCCGGGGGGCTGAAACTATTTCATATTTATCAGCCAGTTCTGTCAGTCCTTCCTTAAGCTGCTCCCCCCTGGACCGGCTGTTTTCTATAAGATCTTCTTCCCGGATACAGTTTATTACTTCCCGGGCCATAGAGCAGACAAAAGGATTACCCCCGAAAGTGGAAGCATGCTCTCCGGGTTGAAACCCTTCCCGAATTTCACGGCGCACTAAAAGAGCGCCAATCGGATAGCCTCCGCCCAGGCCTTTGGCCAGGGTTACGAGATCGGGTTTGATTGAATATTGCTGGTAACAGAAAAAACTGCCCGTCCGGCCCATCCCCGTCTGGATCTCATCAATTATCAGCAGAACATCGTTCTCCGAACATATCTTTTCAACTTCCCGGACAAACTGCCGGGCGGCGGGAACTACCCCACCCTCCCCCTGGACAAGTTCCATGATAAGTGCGCAGGTGGAGGGGTCAATATTTTCCCTCAACCGGTCGGGGTTATTAAATTCCGCGTATTCAAAACCCCCGGGGAGAGGGGCAAAACCTTCCCGGTATTTTTCCTGGCCGGTGGCCGCCAGGGCTCCCATTGTCCGGCCGTGAAAAGAATTTTTGAAAGATATGATTTTTTTGCCTCCGCCCGCTCGCTCGCTGTATTTGCGAGCAAACTTCAGCGCTGCTTCATTGGCCTCCGCCCCACTGTTGCAGAAAAAAGCCGCCGATTCAAAACCCACCTGTGATAAATCCCGCGCAAGCTGCTGCTGGGGACCTATCTGAAACAGGTTGGAAACATGCGGGATTTTATCGGCCTGCCGGCGAACAGCTTCAACAAGCCGGGGATGGCGGTAACCGAGAATATTTACGGCTATTCCCGCCAGGGCATCAAGATACCGGTTTGACTCCCCGTCATAGAGGTAAGGGCCCTCGCCCCGGACAAACTCGACGGGGATCCGATTGTAAGTGGGAATTAAATATTTTTCCTGATTTTCATCCCAACCGTCCATCTTAATTGCGCCTCACTATCTGCGTTCCAATACCTTCTTTGGTCAGCAGCTCGAGCAGCAGTGAATGCGAACGGGTTCCATCAATTATATGGGCCTTGCCAACCCCTTTCTCCACGGCATCGCGGGCCGAATGAACCTTGGGAATCATTCCCCCTTCAATCGTTCCGGCTTCAACATATTCTGAAATTTCGTCAGTATGAAGTGTAGAGATTCGCCGGCCCTCCTTCATGATTCCTTCAACATCAGTAAGGTATATTAATTTTTGAACGGAAAGAGCCCCGGCCAGGGCGCCGGCCACTTCATCGGCATTCATATTGTAAGTAACACCTTCTTCATCTACACCGATGGGGGCAATCACCGGCACGTAACCTTTTCCCTCCAGGAGCTCAATAGGCTGGGGATTAACCGAAGCAATCCGCCCCACCTGTCCGAGATCCACCTCCACCCGCTCGGCGGAAGGATGAGCTTCGGCCCTGAGCATCTGGCCATCTTTGCCGGAAAGGCCGATTGCCCGGGCCCCCGCCCGGTTGATCAAGTTTACAATATCCTTGTTCACCCGGCCGGCCAGGACCATCTCCACAACTTCCATCGTCTCCTCGTCGGTAACCCGCAGGCCCTTCACAAACTGGGAAGATATCCCCATCTTCTCCAGCGTGGTGGCAATCATTGGTCCACCGCCGTGAATAACCACCGGTTTTAAACCCACGTATTGAAGCAGGACAATATCTTCAACCACCGACTGTTTAAGCTTATCATCGGTCATCACACTGCCGCCAAATTTAATAACAATTTTTCTGCCGTGAAATTTTTGTATGTACGGCAGCGCCTCTATAAGAACGTCGGCCCGGGAATAATTATCAGTCACTCTTATCGCCTCGACTCAGGATAAAAGTTAAAAGTGTGAAAGTATGCAAATAAACTCAACCATAAAATTCGTG
>CAZKRS010000079.1:0-7553 GCA_964555265.1 uncultured bacterium
CCGCCAGCAGCAGGGGCAGAACCATGACCACTTCACTGTATTCGGAGCCCAGAAGTTCCATTCCGCCTCCGCCGGCGATAACCAAAAATGAAAGGGCCATTGCAGAAATTATGGAATTTGCATAGGACTCAAATAAATCAGCTCCCATTCCGGCAACGTCACCGACATTATCTCCGACGTTATCCGCTATAACTGCCGGGTTGCGGGGGTCATCTTCGGGTATGCCGGCTTCAACCTTACCGACAAGATCAGCGCCCACATCGGCGGCTTTTGTATAAATTCCGCCGCCAACCCTCGCAAACAGGGCTATGGAACTGGCTCCGAAACCAAACCCAAACAATACAGTCGGTTCAAAACCAAAATAATAAAACAACCCAATTCCAAGCACTCCAAAACTAACAACCGAAAGTCCCATTACCCCACCACTGGCGAAGGCCACTTTAAGACCGCTTTTTATGTCATCATCAACAGCGTGAGCGGCCCGGGAGTTAGCAATAGTAGCTATTCTCATCCCCAGGTTCCCCGCCAGAGCGGAAAGAAAAGCCCCCACCAGGTAGGAAACCCAGATATAACGGGGAAAATCTCCGATTAGCCAGCCAAGGCCCCCGAGAACTACCGCTACCACCAGCGCAAATATTACAAGCGCTGTGTATTCTTTGTTCAAAAACGTCATTGCCCCTCTGTAAACTTCATCTGCAAGTCTTACCATTTCTTCATCGCCCCGGGGTTGTGATTTAACTTTAAAAGTTAAGGCAAGTGCCCAGAGCAAGCCAAGTATGGCCAGTGCTATACTTATTAAGGTTAAGCTTTCTGGTGCCATGAAAAATCGCTCCTTTCAAAAATTTGTTCTTTAAATTAAATGTAAGTGTAAGTGGGTTATGGTTTCTTTGCAACAGTAAATCATTGTACAAAGGGAAATATTATACCGCAAACCATTAAAGGGGCAATTGTTCACCCAAAAAGTTAATTATTTGTTAAAATTTTCTTCCTGCTCATAAATTTTATCTGGAGATTGAGTTTCATGGCCCTTATGATTGTAGAATCCCCGACAAAAATAAAAACCCTGGCCAGGATACTGGGAAATGATTGGCAGTTTGTGGCCACCCGGGGACATATTTATGATCTGCCGGAAAAAGAGATGGGGGTTGAGGATGATTATACTCCCCGCTGGGTAACCGAAGACAGCAAAACCGTAAACTATATCCGCCAGCAGGCAAAAAATAGCAGTAAAATATACGTGGCTTCGGATCCGGACCGGGAGGGAGAGGCGATCGCCTGGCAGGTAGACGAACTTATCCTGGAGAACAAAAAAACCAGCCGGGTTCGATTGAATTCAATCACCAAAGAGGAAGTTAACCGGCAAATAAATTCACCGGGCGAACTTGATCTGAACATGGTTCGGGCCCAGTGGGCGCGCAGAATCCTGGACCGCCTGGCGGGTTACAAAATAAGTCCTTTTTTAATAAAAGCTTTCAAAGGAAAAAAATTATCGGCCGGCAGGGTTCAAAGCGCAGTCCTGGCCCGGATAGTGGCCAGAAACCGGGAAGTGGAAGCTTTTGAACCGGAAACTTTTTTCAATATAGAGTCCTTCCTCCTTCCGGAGTCCGAGGCCAAAAAACCGGTTTTAAAAACTAAACTGATACAGATTGATGAAGAACGAATTGGCACCGGCGAAGAGGAAAAATTATTAACCGATGAACAAAGAGCTGAAAATATCTCAAAAAAAGTCCGCCAGGAGGGATTAATTTTAAAAAATAAAGAAAATAAGAATACAACCACCAATCCTGCTTTCCCCCTCGACAGCTCAAGTATGCTCCAGTTGGCCTCCAGCTGGTTTAACTGGCCGGCGGGAAAAACAATGAATATTGCCCAGTCCCTGTATGAAAAAGGGTTAATAACTTATCACCGTTCCGATTCCAGCAAGCTTTCCCGCCAGGGATGTAAATCCGCGGCAGCTTTTATAAAGGATGAATATAAAGCGGAATATCACCAGTGGAGAGGTGGGGGCGGCGGCGACCAGGAAGGCCACGAGGCCATCCGGGCCCAGTATGCCGGTTTAAAACCTGGAGATCTGCACAGTGTCAGCAAAGACCAGAGAACTCTTTACGGGTTGATCTGGCAGAGATATATCCAGTCCCAGATGAAAGCCGCCCGCTGGAAAAAAATTGTTTTCTATTTCCAGGTTCCGAACGAAGAGATTATATTCCGGGGAGAAGCCCGAAGGATTGCCGAAGAAGGGTTTTACCGCTGCCGGCTGAAAAACCAGACCCCGCCCCCCGAGAAGGAACTTTCCGAAACCGAATACGGGATTTTAAATTCCTGCGCCAATTACCGGGTGAAAGACGTAAACGTCCAGGAATCCCAGACCAGGGGGCCGGCCAATTTTAGTGAGGGTTCTCTTGTTCAAATGATGAAAGAAGAAAAAATAGGCCGGCCTTCAACATATGCCTCCACTATAAAGAGACTGTTTTCCCGCCGGTATGTGGAGAAGGACAACGGCAAAATAATCCCCACTTCCCGGGGAGTGGACGTAATCAACTTCCTGGAGCGTTCTGTCCCCGCTATCTGTGAGGTTGAATTTACCCGCCGGATGGAAGAAAAACTGGACAAGATTGCCGGAGGTAAAGAAGACTGGTGCAGTTACGTCCGGAAGTTCGACCACGATCTTGATTCCTGGCTGGAAGAAGCCGAGGGGATGAAGCCCGAGGGGAACGCCGAACTTAAACATGAAATTCTTGATTATGAGGTCTGCCCCCGTTGCGAAGGAAAGTTGATCCTGCGGGAAGGAAAATACGGGGAATTTGTTCACTGCCAGGAAGATGATTGTGATTTTTCATCCAATCCACCCGCCAAAACCTATCAATGTCCTGAGTGCGACCGGCATATGATTAAACGAAAAGGGAAAAAATCTACCGTATACAACTGCATAGCTTATCCTGAATGTGAGGGTAAACGCCCGGTTGGCAAACCCCGGATGACCTACGAAGAGTTCCAGAAGCAGGCTCCTGATTGCCCGGAATGCGGGGCAAAAATGGAAAGACGCAAGGGAAGATGGGGTAATTTCTGGGGGTGTTCCAATTACCCGGACTGCAAGGGAACCCGCTCCACAGATTGACTTTTATCGGGGACGGAAAAGTTTTGCTTGCACCCGGACTGAAGAAAGTGTATCGTTGTTCCAGTGAATTGAACTTTTAGCTTTCAAACTTTCAAACTGCTGTTCCCGGGGGGATAACTACGAATCAAAAACAGCTGGGCGCACGTGGCGAGCAGGAAGCGGTAAAACATCTGAAAAAACTCGGGTGGGAAATCCTGAGGACCAACCTGGAGGTTCCACCGGGTGAGTGTGACATCGTTGCCCGGGACGGAGAAACCCTCGTTTTTGTGGAAGTGAAAAGCGCCGGTAAAAACTCACCGGTCCCTCCGGAAGAAGAAATAACCCGCCGTAAAAAAGATACCCTGCGCCGGGTCGGCCGCTACGTAATCTCCCGGTTTACTGAACCTCCGTCCTGCCGTTTTGATGTAATCACTCTTCGTTATTACGACTCTCCGGAAGGCAAACTGCGGCATATAGAAAATGCTTTCGGAGAACGAAGTTGAGCCTGGCCCGGCTGTATTCCGGACTTATCAGCGGTGTCCGGGGCGAAATAGTCACTGTTGAGATCCATATTGACCGGGGTTTGCCGGGAGTTAATATTGTTGGGTTACCCGACCAGGCGGTAAAAGAAAGCCGGGAACGGATCCGCCCGGCTATAAAAGAATCCGGTTTTGATTTTCCAAACAATAAAATCACGATCAATCTTTCCCCCGCCGATAAAGCCAAAGAAGGTTCAACCTATGATTTGCCAATCGCGCTGGGAATTCTTATCGCTTCGGGTCAACTTGAGATCTCACCGGTTGAAATCGAAGACAAGCTTCTTGCCGGTGAAATAGCGCTGGATGGCAGTTTACGGGGCATCCCGGGCGTTCTTCCCCTGGCAATAGCCGGCGATAAAAACGATTTCCTGCAGATGTTCACGCCACCGGAAAATTACCTGGAGGTGGAACCGACCGGACTGAAAGCGGTGAGTGTTCCCCATCTGCGAACAGCAGTCGCAATACTGGAGGGACGTCTTGACCCCGAACCGCCGGCTAAAAAAACCGGTGAAGATATCCCGGATTTTGACCCCCGTGATTTTGCGGATGTTAAGGGCCAGCCAACGGCTAAAAAAGCTCTTTGCACGGCGGCGGCCGGGGGACATAACGCCTTGATGATCGGTCCGCCCGGCACCGGTAAATCAATGTTAGCCAGCCGGCTGCCCGGTATTCTCCCGTCTTTAACTCAAAGACAGGCCCTGGCAACAACAGCGGTGCACAGTGTGGCGGGCGAACTACTCAAGCGGGGCCAGTTAATTGATATGCCGCCGTTCAGAACACCTCACCATACAATTTCCGGGGCTGGATTAATTGGCGGTGGTCAGAATCCTCGCCCGGGCGAAGCCAGTCTGGCTCATCACGGGGTATTATTTCTTGATGAATTGCCCGAATTTCAGCGTAATATCCTGGAAACTCTGCGCCAGCCGATGGAAACGGGTGAAATACATATCTCCCGGGCCCGAACCTCCTGCCATTTCCCGGCTAATTTCCTGCTACTGGGAGCGATGAACCCCTGCCCCTGTGGTTTCTTAACCCATCCCGAGCGACAGTGTATATGTACACCAAGCCAGATCGATCGTTACCGGCGCAAACTCAGTGGTCCTCTGCTTGACAGAATAGATCTGCATCTTTCGGTCGGTCCGATATCTTACGACCAGCTGACGGGCGAAAAGTCGGTCAAAGATACAGCAACTATGCGTTCGAATGTAACAGAAGCGCGCAACCGCCAGCGGCATCGCTACGAAGATGAAGATTTCTTCGTAAATGCTGAACTTCCCGCTCGCAAAATTAAAGAGTTCTGTTCACTCGATAGCGGGGCTGAATCCCTGCTCAAACAGGCTGTGGACAGCTGGGGATACAGTGCCCGGACAGTCCATAGATTGCAGAAAGTGGGCCGAACCCTGGCCGATATTGAAGGGACCGAACGGATCATAGAGAATCAAATGGCCGAAGCACTCAACTACCGGGAATTTGAACTGGACGGCTGGCAGCGGTAAACCCCCAAATTTGTTGTCTCCCGATGTAAAAACGATTAAAATAAAACAATAAGTTAAGTATAGTTTTGCAGGGAGTTGTCTATCATGCTTGAAAATCACAGCCGTGTTAACCTAAAAATAACCGGGCGCGTCCAGGGGGTCGGATTTCGCTATTTTACCGTAACTACCGCCGGCAACCTAAAAAATGTTACCGGCTGGGTTCGCAATGAACCGGATGGTTCGGTAAAGGTGGTCGCCGAAGGTCCTCGGGAAAAACTTAACAAGCTTATTAAAAAGGTAAACCAGGGTCCGCGAACCGCCCGCGTGGAGGAAGTTCAACAGGAATGGTCCGAACCCACCGGACAGTTTACGGATTTTCAGGTAAAATATTAAATTAGTTTTGTTTTTTCAGGAGTAAAGATTACCGTCGACCGGGGATAAGGGGTTCTGTTTCGGAGTTTTTACAGCTAATCAATAATTTTAACCAGGGTGGTATTAATGGCCGGTCATTCTGAATGGGCCAATCGTAAACATCGCAAGCGGAAACAGGATCGCAAGCGAGCTAAAATTTTCGGCAAATTATCCAAGAAAATAATCTCCGCCGCCCGGCGGGGTGGCGGCGAGCCGGAAAAGAACACTGAACTGCGCAATATCATCGAACGGGCCCAAGACCATGACATGCCCAAGGAAAACATAGAGAGGGCCATTCTGAAGGGAACCGGCGAACTGCCCGGCGTAGAATATGAAGATGTTATTTACGAAGGCTACGGCCCGGGGGGCGTAGCAATTATGGTCGAGGTTACTACCGATAATACCAACCGTTCCATATCCCAGATAAGAAAAATATTCGACGACCATGAGGGTAAAGTGGGAGAGAGAGGCTGTGTTTCCTACCAGTTCGACCGCCGGGGGTATTTTACGGTTCCTTCCGATGAAATCGAGGAGTTAAAACTGTTTGATATTGCGGTGGAAGCCGGTGCTGAAGATGTAGCGCTGGAAGGGGACTATTACCAGGTTATAAGTTCGGTTAACAAATTTTCGACGGTCAAACAGGCCCTGAAAAATGAAAATGTTCCCGTGGAAGTGGCCAAGATTACCCAGATCCCCCGGGTTACGGTCCCGGTGGAGGACAAAGAGGCCGAAAAAGTTCTCCGGCTCCTGGAAAATCTTGAAGATCATGATGATGTCCAGCAGGTACACAGTAATTTTGAAATGGATGAACAGGCCCTTGAAAAAACAGAAGCTCTTTCAGTTTGAGTTATTATGAAAACGATCCTGGGAATTGATCCCGGCCTGGCCACCACGGGCTATGGAGTCATCGAAAATACGGATGATACCGAATTAAATATGCAGGGGTGCGGAGTTGTAACCACTCCGGCTGAAGAAGAATTTTGCAGCCGTCTGAAAATATTGTATGATTCTATTTTTAAACTGGCTTCGCGGTATCAACCGGATGTTATTAGTGTTGAAAAATTGTTTTTCTGCAAAAATGTAAAAACCGCAATAAAAGTCGGTCAGGCACGGGGAGTTATTCTGCTGGCCTCCGGGCAGGCGGAGGCAAAATTAACCGAATATTCTCCCCTCGAGGTTAAGAAAACGATCACCGGCAACGGTAACGCAGATAAAAAAGCCGTCCAGAAGATGGTTCAAAATGAGCTGAAACTTACAGATCTGCCAAAACCCGATGACGCTGCAGATGCACTGGCAATTGCTATCTGCCATGTTATCCTTAGTCGATATAAATCAAAATTGCCTGCTGATCAAAAATAATTTAAACTTAACGGTAAACCAAACTGAAGGCTGGTGATGCAATGATGAGCAAAAACACAAAAACGGATCTTCCCCTTGCGAAGACTGTTGATGTTGAAAAAAATTTCCGGGTAGTAGGTCGTAATCTTCCCCGCCAGGAAGCCGAACGGAAAATAAAGGGGGAAGCGAAGTATGTGGACGACATTCCCGTGGAAGATTGTCTGTACGGGCGAACGGTTCGGTCTCCCGAACCACGAGGAAAAATTAAAGATATAAAATTCAAGCAAGGAATACCCTGGGACGAGTTTGTCGTTGTCCTCCCCGAGGACATACCCGGCGAAAATATTGTTCATCTTATTCACAATGAAATGCCGTTTCTTGCTGAAGACGAGGTTAAATACAGGGGGGAACCGGTAGCACTCATAGCGCACGAGGATGAGCTGATGGCGGAGAAAGCGCTGGAATACGTGGAGGTTCAAATCGAAACTGAAGAAGCAATGTTTACGATTGACGAGTCCCTGCGCAAGGATAATATACAATACCAGGGAGGGCTAAAAACTGACGAGCCTAATGTTTTTGCCGCCTATGAAATAGATGACGGTGATATGAATACGGGGTGGAATAAAGCGGACGTTATTGTTGAAGACACCTACCGCACGGCCGCCCAGGAGCACCTGTATATTGAAACTAACGGTT
>CAZKRS010000080.1:0-7541 GCA_964555265.1 uncultured bacterium
CCCGGGGAATATTCCCGGCCAGAAATTATTTCTCCATAACCTCCTGGAACCAGTCCGTCGCCCTAATTTCTTCTTCGACTCCTTCTTCATCGTAACGAACGATGCGACCGTATATTTCATAAATACGATCGTAATGTAAAACTTCAACTTCCTCCGCTGTAAAATCGGAATTTTCCAGCAGTTCATCCTTAATATCCTCGCGGGAAGGATATTCGAAATCATCAGCACACATGCTAAAACCTCCTTCAATAAAAATTTTGTGTCTATGAACAGTTTTAAACAAAAACCTGGTTTTACGGGTTGCTGTCTAAAACCCGGCGATCTATTTATTCTTTTAGACCAGTAATCTTCCAGTAGTCGTTTGTTTTTTCTGTAACCACCGCTCTAAAATTCCCGGGAATATCCACCGGACTGTAGAAATAAATCAAATTATGTTCGTCTTTCTCTTTTATATTTTCTATTTCCACATCTTCAATATTGGCCAGCAGCTGCTCCCCTTCCGGGGTTTGGCTGTGAACCTCCAGCCAGACACGAAAAACCTGACGATCACTGAAAGCAACGGCTGTCTGGGCGTCAACAGTTTCCGTCTCTGCATACCGAAGTAAATACTCAAGGTGGCGGCGCATGAGCGGTATATATTCTTTCCGCCATTTTCCGGAAGTATAATCAAAAAGCTGGTCCCATTTTCTTTCGGCGAATTTTTCCCTAGAAAGTTCAAAAAGTCGCCCGGGCGTGGACGGTTTTTCAGGGGCCATCAGCCAGAAGTAGGTCCCGACAGCCACCACCAAAAAAACACAGACCACCAGGCCCCGGAAAACAGTTTTCCCGGTAACTCTAATTTTAATTGTGCTTAACGCTGCCGGCGGGCATCTTCACGGGCATCAATTGTCCGGCGCCGGTAATCGTCTTCACGGGGTTCATGGGTTGCGCAGCCAAAAATTCCAAAAGCAAAGACCAGAACAAACACTCCCGCAACCAGTTTCTTCATAATTTTCACTCCCGACAATTTTTCAAAGGTTACTTTTCATCCATTCGATAATAACGTCCGACTCATAGATAACCCGTTCGTCAACAAGCAGAGCGGGGACCTGCTTTTTGCCCCCTTTTTCAGCCAGTTCACGCCGGGCTTCCTCGGCTTTCTTGATAAATTTTAAAGGAATTTCGATCTCATTTTTTTCCATGTAATCTCTAACCTTACCACAGTAAGGACAACCTTCTTTTACGTAGAGAGTCAAATCTTTAGCCATTATTTTTTACCTCCCTGGTTAGTCAATAGCTTCTCGAAATTCCGGGGAATCACAGATCCAGTCCCAGTGTTTTTTTAATCCATCCCGAAGCGAAATACGAGGTTCCCAGCCGGTTTTACTTCTAAGTAAAGAAGTATCAGCGGCTGTATGGGGGACATCCCCGCTTTTGAACTCCTGGTAATCTTTATTAATTTTTTTACCGGTTATTTTCTCAATAATCTCCAGCAATTCATTCAACGTTGCCCGCTGGCCGCCGCCCACGTTAAACACTTTGCCAAAACTTTCTTTTTCCAGGCAGCGCAGGTTGGCCCGGACTATATCGCCGACGTAGGTAAAATCACGGGACTGGGTCCCATCACCGTAGATATCGATTGTATCCCCCCGGTGAATCCAGGTTAAAAAGCGACTGAATGCCATATCCGGGCGCTGGCGGGGACCGTAAACGGTAAAATAACGGAGCGCAACCACCGGCAGATCAAAATTATTTCCATAAAGCAGGGCAAGATTTTCCGCAGCAAGTTTGGTTACTCCGTAAGGGCTGTAAGGTTTCTGGATCATATCCTCCCGCATGGGCAGGTTGTCGGGGACACCATAAACCGAGCTGCTGGAAGCCATAATCAAAGGTATTTGCGGCGAATTGTTTTTAATTCCCTCCAGCAGGTATTGGGTGGCCCGGATGTTCTGGTCGATATAGGTGTTGAACTCCTCGCCCCAGCTCGCCCTTACCCCGGCCTGGGCCGCCTGGTGAAAAACAGCGTCAACTTCCCCCAGTATTTCTGGCAAATCCAGTTCCAGAATATTTTTTTCCATAAATTCAAAATTATTACTCCGGAGAAGATTACTCAGGTTATTTTTTTTCAACCGGGGAGGATAGTAATCGGTCAAACAGTCAACACCGTAAACATGATTTCCCTTCTTTACCAGTTTTTCGGCGAGATGACTGCCGATAAACCCGGCGGCCCCGGTAACCACGAAAGTATTGTTGTTTGTTTTCATATTATTTCCTCCAGTGCCGGGGGTTATTTTGATACCAGTCAATGGCTTCGGCAAGCCCTTCTTTTACCGTATATCCGGGTTTAAAACCGGTATCCTCCTGAAAAAGCTTCTCGTCGCCGAAAGAGCAGCGAACATCTCCCGGGCGGGGCGGTTCGTATAGGGGTTCAATATTTTTTCCGGTAATTTCCCGGATCATTTCAAAAAGTTGATTTACCGTGATCTTCTGGCCGTAAGCAACATTATATACCCGCCCGTTCTCCCCTTGTTCGGCCGCGCTCAGGTTAGCTTGTACAACGTCCTTCACATAAGTAAAATCTCGGCTCTGCTCGCCGTCCCCGTATATAACAGGCGGCTGATCTTCAAGTAAATTTGTGATGAAACTGGGGACAACAGCTGCGTAATCCCCGGCCGGGTCCTGGCGGGGACCAAAAACGTTAAAATAACGAAGTCCCACCGTTTCAATCGGAAACTGGCGAGCAAAAACTCCACCAAAATACTCGCAGCTTGCTTTGGAAGCCGCATAAGGTGATTCGGGGGCGGGATGCATATCTTCGGAGCGCGGGAAACCGGGCTGATTGCCATAAATTGAACTGCTGGAGGCATAAACAATCCTCTGCACCCCGACCTCGACAGAAATTTTGAACAGGCTGACCGTTCCCATGAGCGTAGCGTCAGTGGTTGTTACAGGTTCCTGCATCGAACGGGGAACCGACGGCAGGGCGGCCTGGTGAAAAACCGTCTGCACCCCTTCCAGGGCCTCCCGGAGCAATTTTTCCGAACGAATATCTCCCTCAACCAGCTCTATTTCATCTTCTATTGCCCGAATATTATCCCGTTGTCCGGTAGAAAAATCATCCACCACAACAACTTCACAATTCATCTCCAGAAGTTGCCGGACGAGAGCAGAGCCAATAAAACCGGCGCCGCCGGTAACACATACTTTTTTCACCTGAATACCTCCAGAAACCCCGGCTCCCAGGCCGGTATAAGAATAAAATCAACCGGTGATAATTATTAATGTTACCGGTAAAAATAGCAAGCGATTTACAGCCGGGCAGGTGAAAAAAGCGACATTTCCTGGGCCACAGATTTTCTTTTTCGCCGGCAGAAAAGCAGCCGCCCGGTTTGGTCTCTGATTAACAGTCGTTTACCGGTAGATTGAATTTTTTTAATATGAATACTATCTGGTTCCATGTTAATTATTTCCAGTTTACTCCAACGTTTCTGAGCGGTATCAAACCGGTAACTGCGCCCCGAGCAACCGGTCAAATAAACACTACGAGCGGAGGAACTAACCTGGTCCGACCGCTCAGGCAGACGGTAGATTTCAGTTGGATCTTCAAGTGAAAAAAGCCTGTTTTGATTGAGAAGATAAATTTCATCCCGGCCGGGAGCAACAATAAAATTCCATTCTTCCGGAAGTGAACAGTAACGATCAATTTCTGCTTCTACCCGGTAAAGCTGATTATTTATACCCACGCCAAATATCCGTTCATGCTCGCCAACCAATTTTACAAAAGTTGGGGTATGCGGGCCGGAAATTTTATCAAAAATGTTTTGCGGCATAATTTTCCAGAGAATCCCACTAGCATCGACGGCGAGAAAACCACTTTTGTAAGGAACGGCATAGTTCACCGGCAAATCCAACTGTTCCGGCGGGGAAAGTTCACGGGCCGAATTAGAGCTCCAGTCATAAAAAAACAGTTTATCCTGACGGTTAACGAGAAAATTCTGCCGGCCGAGAAAAATACGGCGGTCTTTCCCCCGGAAATAACGGTAGATGCCCCATACATAATAGTTATCTTTACGATTCAAATGCGGTGCATAGATTTCAATCCGGTTGCGACCGTTTCGCTTGGCTTCATAAAGAGCAAGATCCGCCCGGCGGATCATCTGCTCGGGTTCACCGGGTGTTCCCCGGAAATCATTCAAACCGGTGCTTACGGTTATTTGCTCGGGCTGGTTTTCATACAGCGTATTAGCAGCCAGAAACCGGCGAAAATTGTCCAGTATTTTCCTGGTTTCATCAACGTCAAAACCGGGGAAAACCAACAGAAATTCTTCTCCACCATAGCGGATAATTTCAGCCGAATCCGGCAAAAAATCAACAAGCTTGTCACCCACGGCGGCTAAAACTCGATCGCCGGTCTGGTGGCCGTATAAATCGTTGAAACGCTTGAAATGATCAATATCCACCATACCGACCAGGTAATCGCCATAGTTAGTATATTTAATTTTTAATTTACGTTCCCAGTAAGAACGGGTATAAACACCGGTCAACTGATCCAGTATTTCTTCCCGACTCCTTTGAAAGGCCCTGCTCCACCAGTCAAAAAACTTTCGGGTTCCGGGCAAAGATTTTTCGGTGTAAGATATATGGATCTTTTCAGTCAGCCGCAGATCGGCGTCCTTTTCATCCCCGCGTTCCAATTCTGGATCTTCTTCAATTAATTCACATAATTCTTCTGAAACCAGGCGGGGATTTTTTTCTTCAAGGAGGTTAAGATAACGAATAAATTTTTCTTTCAATTCAACACAATCCCCGAAAACAGCTAAGGTATTTTGGTTAAGGCTACGATTATTGTTATACAGGATATGAAAAATTGAAAGGAGTATTTCAGACAGATGGGCCAAAAATCACCGGAATGGCTGGAAAACAAGATAGCATATTTAAAAGACAGGAAGAAAAAAATAAAAGCGAATTACGGCAGGAACTTCAGAAACTAGCCCTCAATTTTGCCGAGAAAACTGGTTCCTTCCAACCGGCGTGGCAAACCAAAATAATCCAGGATAGTCTGGGCGACATCGTAAAACCCAATTCGTACCCCCAGGTCACGGCCGTCCGCCAGGTTTGGCCCATAAACAAGCAGGGGAACCAGCTCCCGGGTATGATCGGTTCCTTCGGTGGTCGGATCATTGCCGTGATCAGCAGTGATAATCAGCATATCCCCTTCCGAGAGAAGCTCTATAATTTCCGCCAGTCCCTGGTCCCATTCTTCCAGGGCCCGAGCATAACCCAGAGAATTGTTCCGGTGGCCGTATTTCATATCAAAATCCACCAGGTTGGCAAAATACAACCCCTCCTCCTTGCGGTTTTCTATTAACTCAATAATTTTATCGATACCGTCTCTATTATGTTTGGTTTTTATAATATCGGTTATCCCGACCTCATTATAGATATCTCCTATTTTACCGATACAGACGACCTCGTAGCCAGCCTCTTCCAGATCTTCCATGGCCGTTTTTTCCGTTGGATCCAGTGAAAAATCCTTACGGCGGTGAGTTCTCTGGAACCCACCTGGTTTACCGACAAAAGGACGGGCAATAACCCGGCCCACCGCATGTTCACCGGTTAATATATCCCGGGCTATGTTACACATTCGATAAAGTTCAACAACCGGAATCACCTCTTCGTGAGCGGCAATCTGAAACACGCTGTCGGCGCTGGTATAAACTATAGGGGAACCGGATCTCATATGCTCCGCTCCCAGTTCTTCAATAATCTCGGTCCCGGACGCGGCTATGTTGCCAAGAACCGGGCGGCCAATTGCTCGTTCGAAAGGTTCAATTACTTCATCGGGAAAACCGTTGGGATAGGTGGGGAACGGAGTATCGGTTCTGATACCCATCAGTTCCCAGTGACCAACCGTGGTATCGATTGCCACCGATACCTCGGTCATGGAGCCGTAAGAGCCCAGAGGCTGGGGATGGGGATCCACGCCGAGGGCGGGAGATATATGACCCAGCCCGAGTCTTTCCATATTGGGCAAATTCAAACCGGCGACTCTTCTTGAGATATTAAACAAAGTATCGGCTTTAAGAGAATCAAACCTCTGAGCGTCGGGGGCCGCACCTACTCCAACGCTATCAAGGACAACAAGAAAAACTCTTTTATTCATCTAAAATCCCTCTGTTCAAGCTTTCATAAGGTCATCTAAATTTTCAGAAAAATAACGCAGCAGATCCGCCTGGGTCACAATTCCCACCACTTCCTCCCCGTCAACCACCGGAAACTGATTATTGTTGGTCTCAACAAACCGTTCGCAGGCCTGCCGCAGGGAGATATCGGGCGTAAACACGTTAACATCTTTGGTCATCAGGTCACTGACCGTTACATAAAACTCAGCATGCTTGGGAAGTATATTACGGGTCCGGTAGCGGACGATATCCCGTTCACTGATAATACCGACCAGTTTTTCCTCACCGTCAAGAACCGGCAGAGCCCTGATGTTATGGTCCATCAAGGTATCGTAGGATTTTTTGATCGTATCCCAGGGGAATAAAGTTGGAAAATCTTTGCGCATAAACTCGGTAACTTCAGGAAGTTTTCTGGCCACTGTTAATCCACCCTTACTCTCTCAGAGATTTTCTGCAAATATTCATCGTTTTTACTCAACTGTTTAAACCGGTCGGCATTAATTGCTTTTAAGGCCGCTCCGGCGTAATATTTAATCGGTTTTTCGTTACAGGTAAGAAGTATCTCTTCCACAACATCCTGGAATTCAGGCGAACGAGCGAGGTAAAACCCGCGCAGATAGGCAACAAGAACCATGGGTCTTATTTCATCGCGAGCCAGCTCGGCCGCAAGTTTACGGGCCATTGGATCTTCCAGTGAAAGAAGCGTTCTAACGGCAAAAGAAGCGACCGACAGGCTGTCGTCTTTGCAGAGACGACGAAGCAGATGCAGACAATTAGAGCGGGGCTGACCCGCACATACACCGGCGATATAAAAGCGAAGCTTGGCATCATCGGCTTTCAAATAACGAGAAAGATAACAGCAAAGTTCGGAATCCCCCAGTTCATTGAGAACCCTGATTATATTAACTTTTAACTCCGGGTTGGCTTCCGGCAGATGATCGTAAAGCAACTGGCGGGCTTTATCGTGATAGGTGGCAACTTTATGCAGGGCCTGGATAGCATAGTGTTCGATCTCTTTATCGGTGCTGTATGCTTTATCAAGAAGATCAGGGACAACCTCTTCATCCCCAATTTCGCCCAGGACATAAAGGGCTTCCCGAACGGCTTCCCGTTCTTTCGCGTGCAAAGCTTCCCGGTAAGGTTCAAGGACAACATCTCCAAGTTCCACCAGCTTGTTGGAGGCAAAACTGCGAATACCGGCTTCTTCATCCCGGAGCTTACCCAGGAGAATTTCTACCGATTCATGGGGATCAATCTGTGTGAGCGCCCAGGTCGAGTAGTAGCGAACATGGGGGTCGTCCGCCTCTTCACAGAGTTCAACAAGTTTGTCCCAGCAGCGATCGTCACCAATTTTCCCCAGGGCTTCAGCCGCATAAAACT
>CAZKRS010000081.1:0-7196 GCA_964555265.1 uncultured bacterium
CGTTATTGGAGTTTTTCCCGCCGACCATCGTGTTTCGCCCCGGGGGATGTTTACCGAAGCAGCCGGTGCCGCCGCCCGGGCGGCCCTGGACCTGGACAGTTTGATTACTTTTGGCGTAAATCCTGATTTTCCTTCAACCGGTTACGGTTATATCCAGTATGATACCTCCCGCCGGGAAAAATTTGATAACCATGATCTTCATCCCGTTCGCCGGTTTACCGAGAAACCCGATTACGGCCGGGCGGAAGAATTTCTTAAGTCAGGCGAATATCTCTGGAACAGCGGCATGTTTTTCTGGTCGGCCCGGCGGATCCAGGAGGAGATAAAAACCTATCTGCCCGAGCTGTCGGCCGGTCTTGAAAAAATAAGGGAACGCTGGCGAAAAAAACAAAACTGGGCGGAAGCAGCCGAACCGTTCTACAGCGAGTTGCCCGAAACTTCGGTCGATTATGGAATTCTTGAAAATACCGAGCGGATCTGGACGCTCCCCGTTAACTTTTCCTGGGGGGATCTTGGCACCTGGGATGCACTGGATAAAATTTATGACAGCGATTCCCAGGGCAATATTAGGCAGGGAGACGTGGAAGTGCTCGATAGTTTTGACAGTATAATTTTTAACCGGGGCGGCCCTTTCGTGGGGGCTATTGGTCTCGAGGATATTGTTGTCGTCTCCACTGAAGACGCCGTTTTGGTCTGTCCCAAGAAAAAAACCGAACAGGTAAAAAAACTGGTTAACAGGCTTGAAAATAAGGGGCGAGATGAATTGTTGTAATTTCCCCGGTGATATTAACTGAAGTTTTTTAAGTACCCCGTCGATAATTTAAGTAAGGTTGTTAATTATTTACGGGGAGGTAAAAAGGATGGCCACCGGAACAAAACCTGATTTTGAACGGTATATGCAGCAGCAAATAGAGGCGATCAAGTCCTTCAAAAAGGAACTTGAACGGCGGTATAACCAGGAAATATCCGAGGACCGGGCGGCGAGAATCTGGATTAAAGAATTTGCCCCCCGTTTCCGGGGCCGTTACGGAAATAATAACACGGGTATTTTCAGCCCCGGCAATAACGAAAGTAATTAGCTTCCCACCACAGTTTATCCTTTCCCCAGCTTCTTTTTTCTCGTAAAATAAAAATAGGCACCATATTAATACTTTTTGTCTCCGGGAGGCGAATCGATATTAAAAAAACCGTATATTTATTTGTGACCCTACTGGTTGTCCAAATTTTATTTGTCACTTTTGTGGAGGCCGGGCCCCCCCGGGAACTGTTCCGGGAGGCGAATCGTAATTACTGGGAAAATAATTACGAACAGGCTGCGGGATTGTTCCGGGAATTCATAGAACAGCATCCGGATCATGAGCTGCTTTTTGATGCCCGGTTTGGGCTGGCACAGGCTTATTTTCAGATGGACCGCCTTAACAAAGCCGCACAATTGTTCCGGCAGGTGGGCGAAGAACATCCGGATCCCGGTGTTCGGGGCGATGCAGTTTATGGGCAGATTCAGGTTGCCCTGCTGGAAGATGAGCCGGGGCGGGCTTTGAAATTAATGGAGAGTTTTAAATCTGAATTTGCCGGTCATTCCCTGGCCGGGGTGGTTACGGAGAGGATGGAAGATTTAAAACCGCAGGTAAAAACCCCGGATGAAGCTGATACTCCGCCCCCCCTTGTTCGGGAAGATCCACCGGGCCGGCGCCTGGAATTCAGGGATATCGATTCTCCTCCTGAAAAAGCTGAAGTAGATAAGGAAAAAGAGATTGCTGCCCGGCGATTGCGAACAGAAACTCCGCCGCTGCGTCTTACAGAAGATTCTCCCCCCAAAAAACCAACTGAGATTGAACCGGAAGACCGGGTGGGGGAAAAAATCAACCTTCTGGAAAGCCGGCTGGAAGCACAGGCGGATACAATTGAAAAATTAAAAGGCCAAAATAAATCTTTGCTCCGGGAAATTGAAGATATGGAAGAAATCATTGCTCAACAGCAAGATATAATTGAAGAGCAGGAGGCCGAAAAAAATAATCTTGCTGATGAAAATAAAATTTTGCGCCAGCGACTGGAAGAGGATATAGCTGAAATTATTGCTGTTTTCGATACTCCGCTGGCAGACGATAAGTTTACGTTTGAAGATTTAGAGGAATTTGAGCGTGATAGTGAAAGTTTTCGCCGCCGGGCCCGCCAGGCGTTCGAAATGGGAAATTACGAGATTGCCTGGAATAATATCGAACCGCTGCTCGAAGCCGAGCCCCGGGCCGAGGATTATTACTTTGCCGCCCGGATAACCTGGGAAAAAGATAAAGATCATTCGAAGGCGATTGATTTGTTAGAAAAGGCCCTGGAAGCTGAAGATCCACCCGTTGAATATATTCTGTTTCAGGCGGAATTATTGCTGACCGGAGAAGAGTATGAGCGGCTTGATACTCTGGAAGAAAACTATGCCCCGAACATTAACCGGGAGGCTGAGGATTCCGAACTGGCCCGCTGGCATTATCTGGTCGGTAAACGGCTTCTTGCCGGGAACAACCGGGATCAGGCTTTTTTCCGGTTTATGACGGCCATTCGTAGTGCCCCGGTTTCCAGATGGGCCGATGAAGCCCGCCGGGTGATAAGTGATGAGCTTTAAACGTGTATAAGTTTGCCCTGGGCTGTGGGCCGACCGGGGGACATTTGATTCCCGCTCTGCTCGTTGGCAGAGAGATTGAAAATAGAGGCCACCGGGCTGTTCTATTCTCTTCGGCCAGTCCTGATAATCAGCTCTTAAAAAAATCCGAAATTAGTTATCAGACCGTGGATATGGAGGGCTGGCAGGGCGGGGTTTTTAAACGGTTTCGAGTCCTGGCTAAAACTTTACTCGAGGTATTTCGGCTCCGGAAACCGCTGGCAGAATTTGATGCCGTAGTTGTTTTTGGCGGTTATTCTACAGTCCCTCTTTTTTTAGCCGCGGTTTCCCGTCGAATCCCGGTTTTTGTCCAGGAACAAAACAGGGTTCTTGGCCGGGCGAGCCGGCTTGCCGGCCATTTTGCCGAATGGTGTTTTTATGGTTTGCCGCCCCGCCGGGTTTATTTTGAAAATAAGGCTAGCCTGGTGGGAAATCCCGTGCGCCGCTGCCGGCCGGTTGATGAGGGGTGGTTCGCCGATAACCGTCTTCTAATGGTTATTGGCGGCTCGCAGGGGGCCCGCAGCCTGTCCAGGGAGCTTGAAAAATCGGTCCCCGATCTTCTCGAAGAAGACTGGCATATCTATTATATACGGGGACATTTTGGCCGGGATTTGAGTCAATTTGAAACTGAAGAAAAATTTCGGCAGGTTGATTTTGAATTGGATTTACCCCGTTATCTGGCGGCCGCTGACTGCGTCTGGGCCCGGTCCGGCGCCGGAACTATTACCGAAATCATCCACTATAACATTCCGGCGTTGCTTTTTCCTTATCGGGAAGCTGCCGATAACCACCAGTATTTAAATGCAAAATGGCTTGCCGCCCGGGGCCCGGCCCGGCTGGTAAAATCTGAAATAACCTCCCGCCAGCTTGTGGAGCAGACAGAGCAGCTTGCCCGCCGGGATGATAAATATTCGGTTCCCTGGTCTGATGAGCTTCCAGCTGAAAAAATGATTGTCGATAAAATCACTGCAGTAATGGAGAATTAAATGAAGTTTTTTTCAATTTCTCCGGGTAGTTTTAAACTGGTTTTGGTTGTTCTGTTTGCGGGCTTATTGACAGCGGCAATTCAAATTCCGGCCCGGGGAGGCGCCGAAACATCTTTGTTGTTTCCCCCGCCCCCGGATTTTATTCCACCCGGGTATCTGCCGGCAGCCGACAGTTTCGAGATAGAAGATTTCAAACGCAGCCTCCGGCAGATCAAAAAAGTTCGCCGGCGCTTCCCGGGGTTTATAAAAGCCTTTGAACTGGAGCTGCAGCTCTACACTCACGAACTTGATGAGGAACGTTTGATAGAAAAAATAAAAACGGCACCGGAACAGCAGCTGTCGGCGGAAAAAATAATTATTTTTTTACAAGTAGTAAGACCCGGGGCGGAAAAATCGGTCCAACTGCTTGAATGGGCGTTAAAAAATGAATATAATTCCGCCGCAATCCAGTTGAAATATATTGAACTGTTGAAAAAGACAGGGGCGAGACGTGCCGCTTTTATAGCTGCCCGGGAAGCATTAAAAGAGTTTCCGGAGGCAAATAAAATCAATCTGGCGGCCGGCCGGCTTGCACTTGAAAAAAATAGGCTAAAAATGGCACAGAAATTACTCCGTAAATATGTTGAAAATCGTCCGGGAGACTCCGCAGGTTACCGGCAGCTGGCCCGACTTTACCGCCAGCAATCAAAAAATGATATCGCCCGGGATTATTATTCCCGCTACCGGGCGCTGGAACCAGAAGCAGAAAGCTGGAAAAAATTTGTTAATTAAACGAATTTTGTTTACTAAATATGCATTTATTAATTACAATGTAAATAACCGGTTAACAAACTTCCAAGGAGGCCAAGTATGAATTACTCTAACTCAAAACCGCTGCTCGTTGCTCTGATTCTTTTTGTTTTTCTTCTGATGGCTGTAGTGCTACCCGCTCGGACCGAGGCTTCTCGGGTTTCTGTATATCAGTATGCTCAAATTGAGTTCCCGGAACTCGAAGAAATTTCTGAAGATAACCGTGACGGAGAAGCAGAGGAAGAGAAGGAAGAAAAGGAAGCGGAAGAAAAATCACGGCAAACTCAGGAAGATTCGCCCGTCTTGCGCCGGGAGTTTGAACAGCGCCTTCAAAACAAACAACAAAAAATTCAGGAACTGCAAACTTTTTCCGATGTCCTGCAGGATACAATAGCCCGGCAGGAAAAGATGATAGCGGATTACAGGGATACTATAGCCCGTCTGAAAGGTGACACGCCGGTTGAAGATGAAGTTGACACTGAGCCCTCTCCGGAACCCGATACTCCTGTAGAAACCGAGGAACTTGATATTCCCTTTGACCGGCCGCTTGATCCGAACACAGCCTCCCTGGAAGATCTGAAAAGAATACCGGAATTATCGGACAGACTTGCTGAAAGAATCCAGTGGTATCGCGATGTTGTTCGCAAGTTTGAAACCCGCCAGGATCTACGCCGGGTTCCCGGGATCGGGGAAGAACTTTATGAAGAGATCCAGCATTACTTTCAGTCCGGCGATTTTAATTGATTCCGTTTAAACGGCTATTTGCCGAAAGTTGCCGTTTCAGTAGATCAAGGGCATAATCGGAAATCAATAAAGGACAGGACGCTGATATGACCGAACAGAAGGCCGGACGTGAAGTCGATCAACTGGCGGATAAAATAGATTCTATTCCCAGTTTGCCCCAGGTGACCAACCGGGTTGTGACCCTGGTAAATAAACCGGAAACTGACGCCAGGGACCTGGGTCGGGCCATCCGCTCCGACCCCGCCCTGACCGCCCGGGTTCTTAAATTTGCCAACAGTCGTTATTACGGCCATTCGGGGAAGGTGACCAGCACCAGGCGAGCGGTAACTTTACTGGGGTTTAATACCGTCCGCAGCCTGGCCTTGAGTTTTGGTATGGAAGAACACTACACGGCTCCCGAATGCCCCGGCTTCCCCCGGAAAGAATTCTGGAATTACTCGCTGGCTGTTGGAGTTGCCGGTGAAATTATTTCTCGCCGGATTGGTTGGGATACTGAAAAACAGGACTGTGCTTTCAGTGCCGGCCATCTTCACGCGGTTGGCCGGGCGGTGATTGATCAGCATCTGCACCGGGAATTGATTCGGATTATTCAAAAAGTGAACAAAGAACATATTAACATGTTCCGGGCGGAAAATGAGGTTCTGGAGACCACACACTGTGAGCTGGGAGCAGCAGTTCTGGAACACTGGAATTTGCCGGAAATCCTGGTGAAGACCGCCCGGCATTATTACCGGCCCGACGAGGTTGAAGATGGAATGGTTACTGTGATTCATCTCGCCAGCGTGCTGGCTAAAACAAAAAATCTTGGTTTTAGCGGTGATGACGATATATCTTATCTTGACGAAGATAAAGTCAACCAGTTAAATCTGGCCGATGATGCCATCGAAATTATACTGCGAAAAGAATTGCCCCGCGAGTTCAAGCAGATAACTGCAGATTAAACCGGAGGGATTAATAAAATGAAAATTGGTATTATTGCCGACACTCATGATAACCTGGATGCAATAAAATTCCTGGTAAATTATTTTAATCAGAAAAATGTTGAATTGCTGCTGCATGCCGGAGATTTTATCTCTCCTTTTACTATCCCCGCACTGGCAGATTTTAACGGGCGAATAGTCGGGGTTTTTGGTAATAATGACGGCGATAAAGAAATGTTGCGGCAGATGGCTGAAAAAAATGACGTAAATCTGGAACAGGCTCCCCACCGGATAAATGCCGACGATAAAAAAATATTGCTTGTTCACCGGCCGGAAGATTTGCCGGAAAACATATCCCCCGAAATAGATCTGGTGATTACCGGCCATACCCATGAAACATCTCGGCGGGAAAGCAGTCACCTGCATCTTAACCCGGGGGAGGCCGGGGGCTGGCTGACGGGCATTACAAGCGGTTGTATTTTCGACACGGAAAGTGAAAATTATAGCTGGATCAGGGAGCCGGCACCATGAACGGAGAAGAAAATAAAAAATTATCGATCAGCCAGGCCAGCGATAAAACCGGCCTGCCCGAGTCTACAATTCGGTATTATGACCAGGAGTTTGGCGGGTTCTTGAATATCGCCCGGGGGGATAATAATCAACGGCTGTTTACTGAAAAAAACCTGGAAGATCTTGAATATATTCGTTACCTGATCAAACGGGAAGAACTATCCGTCGATGAGGTATACCAGCGTCTTGAACGAGAAGAAAAGTTCGATGACCGCAAAAAACTGGCCGAGAACGATGATTCCAAACCCGGTCAAGAACAACCATCAGCCCCGGATACAATACCCTCTCAGCGGCTTGAAAAGTTGCTTGAGAAGTTTGACCGCCGCCTGGATAACCTTGAGTCCCGCCAGGAAGAAATCCACCGCCTGCTGGATATGAACCTCCAGAGATATAATAAACTGGTCGAAAACCTCTAATTCGCCCCGAAGACTATCTTACCTGTTTATCTTAGAACCTCCCTCTTGATTCTATAATTTCACCATAAAACTAATATAATTTATTGTTAATATTAACTAAATAACGTAATATCAGAGA
>CAZKRS010000082.1:0-7178 GCA_964555265.1 uncultured bacterium
TAGATCAAAAAGAGAAGGGGCTATACGATATGCGGGATGTGCTGGGACTGGCTTAATCTTTCTCCAGGCAGCGGGCGGTATCCCGGGCGATCATAAGCTCCTCGTTGGTGGGGATAACCATTACTTCGGTGGGGGAACCCTCGGTTGAAATTATTTTTTCTTCTCCTACTGTCTGTTCATTTTTCTTCTCATCTATTTCAATTCCCAGGGCCTGAAGGTCACCTGACGAACGTCTTCTGATTTCGGCTGCGTTCTCGCCGATTCCGCCGCTGAAGACGATTGCATGGGCACCGTTCAGGATCCCCTGGTAGGCACTGATATATTTTTTTAACCGGTGGCAAAATACATTCACCGCCAATTCACATTTTTCATCCCCGGCCTCCATTTCCTCCAGGATTTTTTTCATATTGTTTGTCTGCCCGGATAACCCGAGCAGTCCGCTTTCTTTGTTTAAGACCCGGTCAATTTCTTCCCTGGAAAAATCTTCCAGGGACATGATATAGGTGACAACCGCCGGATCAATATCGCCGCTGCGGGTGCCCATAACCAGACCTTCAAGAGGTGTGAATCCCATCGAGGTGTCCTGGACTTCAATACCGTCGAAAGCGGCCAGGCTGGCCCCGTTGCCCAGGTGGCAGGTGACCACTTTAATATCGTGATAATCTATTCCCAGTATCTGCCGGGAGCGCATGCGCAGGTAACGGTGGCTGAGCCCGTGGAAACCGTAGCGCCGGATTCCATGGTCGGTGTAGTAGCGGTCGGGGATTGCATACCGGTATGCTTTTTCCGGCAGAGTCTGGTGGATACCGGTGTCAAAAGCGGCGACCTGGGGTTTTTCCGGAAATTCTTCCTCCACGGCTTTTATACCGGCTAAATTATGAGGGTTGTGCAGAGGAGCAAACTGGATACATTCTTCGATTTGTTCCTTGACTTCTTCGTCTATTAAAACAGAGCGGCTGAGCAGCTCGCCGCCGTGAACGACCCGGTGGCCGACGGCGTCAAGATCTTCGTGGCTTTCAAGATGTTCACCGTCCTGTTCGAGAAGCTCGATTGCCCTGGTCAGGGCCTGTTTATGGTTTTCTACCTTCTTTTTTCTATCGATGGGCTGGCTGTCGCCTTCATAATGGATTCTGGCTTCCGGCTCGCCGATATTTTCAATATGACCACAGGCAAGCACTTTATCATCATTGGATTTAATCTGTTCACGACAGGTATCAATCAGTTTAAATTTAAGGGAAGAACTACCGCAGTTAATGACAAGAATAAGCAAGGACCGGACCTCCAGTAATTAATCTGTTGTTCAGCCTGGTGAATTATCTGCTAAAATATTGTGTCTGTTTGATTTGTTTTGAGTATTCGTCTGTCTGTGTCCGTTTTCAAAAACTAAAATCCCGAATAGAAGAAAAGTGAAAGCCGATGACATGCCATCTACTTAAATTTTTACATATTTTGGTTGTGAAAGCAAATGAATGATAGGTTAATTATTGGGCTGGGCAGTAATTTATCCCCGCGCCAAAAATATCTGCAGGAAGCCCAAAAAAAACTTAAACAGGTGGGAAAGATAACTGAAATTTCTTCCCGACTGGAGACAGAACCCTGGGGGGTAGAAACCGAAAATGAGTTTTTGAATCAAGTGATTGTTCTTGAAAATTGTCGTTATGATTCCCCGCAACGGCTGATGGAACTGCTGCTGGGGATAGAAAAGGAAATTGGCCGCCGGCGAGAAGTTAATGCCCCCGATAGGGTGATCGATATTGATATTCTTTACTGGGGAAATAGAGTAACTACAGCCGGGGTTGTCATTCCCCATCCCCGGCTCCACCGGCGGCGTTTTGTCCTGCGCAGCCTGGTGGAAATTATGCCCCGGTTTGTCCATCCCGTGTTAAAAAAAACACAGCAGCAGTTACTTGATGAGATCGACTAACAGTATATCTGGTAAAAGGGTTTTGTTGTCTCCGGTTGAATGCTAAAATTTTGTGGTTAAACCGGTAGGTGGCAGAAATAACTATTAATCTTCGCGGGAGGTTTTTATGTATGAGCAAGAAATATCTGGAGGATGTGGAAGAGGAAACAGGAATTAGTGAGCGAAACATAAAATACTGGTCACAGAAGTATGAACTCCCGGTGGCTAAAGACGGTCGGCGGAATGTATACCCGGAGCGGACAATAACACTGCTTAAGTTAATTGAACTGCTCAGCGATACTGAGCTTTTTACTCATAGAT
The DNA here is from genome assembly GCA_964555265.1 of uncultured bacterium. GTDB lineage: Bacteria > T1Sed10-126 > T1Sed10-126 > T1Sed10-126 > T1Sed10-126 > CAZKRS01. The sequence goes on from CAZKRS010000082.1 coordinate 2,225, forward strand.
TTATCCGTCTTCAGGTGAAACGGGCCCTGGATGAACTGGATGAAGACTCGGAAAATTGTCAGGCTTATCACGATGTTCTGACCAGGGGAAAAAAGCTGCTCTCTCAAATAGATTCAGCCGGGGGAAAGGTGATAGTTCCCGCTCTAACCGCATCTGATGAAAAAGCTTCCCCCGGCCGTAAAAAAAGGAAATCCCGTCCTTCCGCCAGCGTTGATATAGATGAAGAAATCCTCTGATAACAGCAGCTCTCCGGTTGGTTTTTTTGATTCCGGGGTTGGCGGGCTCACTGTTCTGCAGGCTTTCCGGGAAAAACAGCCGGACCTCTCGTTTCACTATTTTGCCGACACGGCTCACTGTCCCTATGGTGATCGCCCCCTGGAAGAGGTGAAGGGGTTTGCTCTCAACGCCGTTGAATTTTTACGGGACAAAAAATGTTATAAAATCATCATGGCCTGTAACATCAGTTCCAGTGTTGCCCTGCAGGAAGCTCAGGAAAAGTTTCCGGGAGTTGAAACATATGGACTTGTCAATGATGAACTGGCCCGGGAAGTTGATAACATATCCACTTCCGGGCGGGTGGGTGTTTTGGCAACCAGTGGTACTGTGAGAAGCAATAGTTACCATGATGTTTTGACAGCTCAGGGGTTAAAAGTAATCCAGCAGGCCTGTTCGCCTCTGGTTCCCCTGATTGAATCCGGACATCTTGAAGGGCCGCTTGTCCGCCAGACACTGCAGCCGCTGCTTGCGCCCCTGTTGGAATTTGAAGTTGATACAATAGTTTTGGGCTGTACTCACTATCCATTTCTCGAGGCGGTTATTGATGATTTAACCGGAGGGGTTGAGATAGTTGACCCGGGGCGTATCCTGGCGGCAAGACTTGCCGCTTCTCTTCAGACTCAGGCCGAGACCCCCGAAAATTGTTACTGGGCCTCGGGAGAAACAGAATCGCTGGTTCATATCTTCGAGACGGTTTATAATCGCGCTATCCCTTCCCTGAACACCATTGACCCCGGCCTGATTTCGTCGAGATAATAAGGTTTGTCCCCTTGAAACACTCATCGGAAAGCAACCAGCCTATTTTCCCCAAAAAAGTAAATCGTAGTTTCAATTGTCCACGAAATAATAATGACTTCTATGTACCATGGTGGCTCCTCTTATCATACAAGTGATCAAAGACTGGTCCTCATTTGTTAACTGACACTCTGTTCGGCCAGGCGAACCGGATTTTCTTTCAACAGAGCGAGAAACATGGAAACTGGAACAGCAGGGACGGAATCTTCAAGATTTATTACAGTATCCGTTACAATCACCCCCCTTTCGAAGGTCTGTTTAATGGCTCGCCGGGCATTACGAATTTTAGTCGAGTTATCACCTTTTACTTCGACCACAACGGGGTTTTGATCCTTTCGAATCATAAAATCTATTTCCCGACCTGAACTGGAACGCCAGGTATGTACAGCACCGGGGACCGGATCAGCCTGCAGTAATACATCGGCGGTAGCACGAAATAATCCTATGGCAGTAAGATTTTCCCGCCAGCCGGCCCGGTCGGTTCGACGGGCACCGGGTAAAAAAGTGTGCGGAATTGCTTCAAATAACGGATCAATAAAATAAACTTTTCGATCCTTGACAGGTCGAAAAGTTTTCCCGGATAAATCCCAAAAATAGACGGTCATAAGCGCAAAAGTTTCGGAGAGTAAACGCACGTAAGATTTAACCGTATCAGGATGAATATCCAGATCTTCGCCAGCCCGGGACCATTTAAAAGGTGATTTTAGAGTCAGAGATACAACCTCAAGAAGCTTCAGAGCGGTTTCCCGATTTTTGTTTGCCCGGGTAATATCACCGGCGATAGTATCCCACACCATCCGGATAGTGAAATCACTGACAAAACTTACCGCCCCCCTGTCATTGCCGGGCTTGACCCGGCAATCCAGTTTTCTGGGTTCCATAGATTCCGGGTCTACGTTCCCCCGGTTCGAATCCGGGGTCACTTCGCCCGGAATGAAGTTGGTAGATACTGGCTCACTGACTCCGGTGGCAATGATATAATCAGTAATCGCCGCCGGAAACCCACCCACTCTCAGATAATCAGAAAATGCATCATTCAGTTCTTCAAATTGAAGACGCAATTTTTTGCAGGATTTTTTACCGTCCTCAGTTAAAAAAACCGGCAAATCAAATGGTTCCGGAAGGTCAGTAAATTTTTCTGTAACCTTGCAGAAATCACGAAAAGAAACCGGCAGCATTAGAAGATCTCCCCCCTCTCCACGCCGCCCGGGTAATAATTCCGCCCCCTTCCTGAGATCTTGAGCCGAGGAGCCGGTAATCATAAGATAATCATCTGCCGCCAACCCCTGATCCCGGACATATTTTACCCCGCGCGCCCAGTCTTCAATGGTCGTAATTTCATCCAGAAATATATGCCAGGGTCCTTCCGGTTCAGGGTGAAGCTTTTTAGCTTCCCTGATAACATTCACAATTTCTTCCGGTTTTTTCATAAGATCAAACGAAAAATATAAAACACGTTTTTTCCCGGCGCGGACCTGGCGAGCCAGAGTTCTTTTCAAAGCTGTGGTTTTGCCAACCTGCCGGGGACCGCGCAGAGTTTGGACATCCCCCGGATTCAGTGTAAACATGTCCATGACCGGCGGCTCCCAGTGGAAAGGTGCCCCTTCAAACTGTTGAAGATGACGATCCTGTTCAATTAATTCTGGGGTTTCCCACCAGGGATTTTGTTCAATTATTTGAATCTGCAAATCAGGCATCCTCAAATCCTCCACAATACCCCGTTATTTTCTGTAACATCAGAAAATAATATGGCATTATTTTCTAATCCATTAGAAAATATACCATAGGTACTGTGTTTTTGCAAATTTTTATTTGTTTGCCTGCTAATTTAGCGTCAAGTTTCTATCAGACTTGGAAACATTTAACTGGCGAGAAATTCTCGAGTTTAATTCGATAGTGTAACCGGAAATAATTCGACACGTTTCAGCTGAAAGCACAACCCGCTGAATACCTTCATCGGGAAGTACTCATTTTTAGTTTCCATTTTTCCTATTTTTTAATTGCCAGAAGCAAAGGGGGGGAATAAAAAGTATGGTTTCGGCGTTTTTAGAATCGGTTTATAATAAATGGGTTTTCGTCTCCGGGGGGATTTTATCCGAATGGGACGAGCGGTTTAATTTTTATTTTTTTGAGTATTCAGCCGAAAGTTGATTAATATTTGATTTTTAGGGGTTTATGGCTTATATATGTATGGTACCAAAAAAATCTTAAAAACGGAGTATTAACCGATGAAACCGAACGTGAAATTAGAGATCAACGAGGAAGAATACAGGGAGTTGCTCCAGAAATATGAGCCACTTATCCGGGAGATTGCTTCGGACTATTACGCCCCCGGCGGTGATTATGATGATTTACTTCAGGAAGGGCGGTTGGCTTTGATCCGTGCTCATAAATCTTATGACAGCGACCAGGAGGTTCCTTTCCCTGCTTATGCGGCCCTCTGTATTCGCCGTCAGCTCCAGGATTTTATTCGTGCTCGCCGGCGTAAGAAACATCAAGTTCTGAACCAGGCCCGTCGCTTTGAAGACGAAGCGGAGCTAAAAATTGCAGCGGCGGCCCCCCACCCGGAGTGGAAGTTGCTGGCCAGCGAGGCATTTTCCACCCTCCGCGCGCTTATTCGCAACCATTTGAGCAGCCTGGAGAAGGAAGTTCTTGAAGGCTACCTGCAGGGAAAAAGTTATGCCGAGATGGCCGAGGAACTGGCCAAGGATGAAAAAGCCATTGACAATGCTCTTGACCGCTGCCGGCGAAAACTTGGCCGGCAGATGAAAGAGCTAAAAGTTTCCCGCCGGGCTTTGCTGCGCAAAGACAGGGGTTAGAATCTGATTTTAGCCGGGGCAGAGTTCACGCACAAAAGCGGGAACAAGCCGGCCTAAAGTTTCTATATTGTAGCCTCCTTCCAGCAGACCCACGATTCGTCCTACACACTGTTTTTGGGCAAGTTTCCTCAGGTCGACAGCAATCTTCAAATAATCATCGTCGGTTAAGTTCAAACCGCCCAGGGGGTCCGTCCGGTGGGCGTCAAAACCGGCTGAAATAAGGAGAATATCAGGTTCAAACTCTGCAAGGGCGGGTAGCGCTTTTCCTTGCCATTCTGGTTCAACTGTATTCCAGCCTGCCCCGGCGGACAGAGGAATATTTACAGTAGTTCCCGCTCCGGCTCCAGCACCTGTTTCATCGCCGGTTCCGGTTCCCGGATAAAACGGATGCTGATGCAGACTCAGGTAGAGTATTTCGGCTTGTTCATAAAAAATATCCTGGGTGCCGTTTCCGTGGTGAACGTCTATATCAACAACAGCCGGTTTTAGTCCCTGTTCGCTCAACTGTTGGGCCAGGACGGCTATATTATTAAAAAGGCAGAACCCCATTCCTTTTTGGCGGCCGGCATGATGGCCCGGCGGTCGCAGGGCTCCGAACCCGTTTTTGCCTTCAACAGCCAGTTCGCCCAGCTTAAGGGCACTCCCCACTGCTTTCAGTGCAATTTCATAACTATCCGCACAGAGGGGAGTATCACCGGCAAGGGGTTGTTCGGATCTGGAGTATTTTTTTACTTTATCGATGTAACCGGGGGGATGAACGGACTTGAGTTTATCAATATTACAGCTTTGAGCGGAGTGGAAGGACCATTTTCCCGATATTTTTTGAAATCCTTCCCGGATGGCCCGGACCCGCTCGGGTATCTCGGGATGGCCCTCCCCGGTCAGGTGTTTCTCAAAAATTTCATCACAGATAATCTCCACCAAACCGGTTCCCCTCCTCTTCGAGGCTGAAAAACCAAGCAACCAGTAACAAAAAACTGAATCTTCCCCTGCCAGCAGAGCAGGTTTTATTTGTCTTCTCCCGCGGTTCCCTTTACAAATCAGAAGGACTTTCTGGTAACCGG
>CAZKRS010000083.1:0-7099 GCA_964555265.1 uncultured bacterium
GGACTCACGGGCTCCCTCCGGTGTGGAACGGGTAAGAACCGGTGTTTCTACCTCTAAAAATCCGCTCTCATCCAAAAAATTGCGCACGGCCTGGGAAACATCGTGACGCAGCCGAAGATTCTCCTGCAGTTTCTGGCGGCGCAGATCAAGATAACGGTTCTTCAACCGCAATGATTCCCGGGTTTTTTCGGCCTCATCAAGCTGAAAAGGCGGTGTTTTGGCTTTATTAAAAATATTTACTTCTTCCGCTTCAAGTTCCACCCGGCCCGTTGTAATATCAGGATTTACTGTCTCTTCCGAGCGGTAGCGAAGTTTCCCCCGGACCCGGATCACGTATTCTTTACGTAGTTCCCCGGCAAGTTCGTGGGACGAAACGTCTATATCCCGGTCGAAAACAACCTGGACAAGACCACTGCGATCCCGCAGATCAACAAAAATCAGCCCCCCGTGATCACGCCGGGTATCCACCCATCCGGCCAGGGAAAGTTCTTCCCCCACCTGTTCTTCACCAAGTTCACCGCAAAAATCAGTTCGATATTCAGTCTTTCGAGCCTCAATTTCCATCTAAAAAAACATAACTCCTTTCTACCACTTTAATTTTCATAAGTTGCAGCCAAAATTTTGACAACCACGTCATCCGGCGGGAAATCAAACTCATTCTGTTCACCGGAAATCATATTTTTTATCGAAATCTTCCCTGCTTCTTTTTCCCGGTCCCCGTAAATCAAGACCACCCGGGCGTTATAACGGTTAGCCCGTCTAAGCTGGGAACGAATACTATCGTCGGGGTTACCGCATTCCAGACTTATATCCCGGGTCTCAACCGGATGGCGACGGCTCCGGTATTCAGAAATTAGCGGTAAAATATCCTCCAGACACTCCTCTCCCAGGGGAACAAAAAAACAATCTATGTCCAGGTCAACCCGGTTATCATTATAGGTTCCCCTGAGAAGCATCATCCGCTCCACCCCGGCTGAAAAACCAATCGCCGGCGTGGGTTCGCCGCCAAGCTGTTCAACAAGCCGGTCGTAGCGGCCCCCCGCCAGGACTGCATCCTGGCTGCCCAGCTCCCCGGAGACAAACTCAAAAGTTGTCCGGGTATAATAATCAAGTCCCCGGACCAGGCGGGGAGAAATTTCGTATTCTACTTCAAACTGTTCCAGGTAATTTTTAACTTTATCAAAATGGTCAGAACAATCCCCGCAGATAAATTCAAGAATTCCAGCCAGTTCTTCCTTATATAAGCGCTGATCTGTTTCGTTCTTGCAATCAAGAATTCTGAGCGGGTTTTCCTTAAGCCGCCGGCGACAATTATCACATATTTCTTCCCGGTGCGGCTCGATTGTTTGCCGTAATTTTTCCAGGTAACCGGGCCGGCATTCTTCGCAACCGATAGAGTTTAGCAAAAGCCGGTAAGAATCAATACCGGTTTCCTCGAGAAACCGGGCTGACAGGTGGAGAAGCTCGGCGTCAACCAAAGGATCATCCCGCCCGAGGACTTCCCCGCCAACCTGGTGAAACTGGCGCAGACGGCCGCTCTGGGGTCTCTCATGGCGAAACATCTTCCCGGCATAGATGCATTTGAGCTGATTTCTGTTCTGCATTAGCTGGTTTTCAACCAGGCAGCGCACAACCCCGGCCGTATTTTCCGGGCGCAGGGCAATCAATCTATCCTCGCCCTGCTGGACCGTATACATCTCCTTGGAGACAACATCCGAACCACTGCCCAGGGAACGGTCAAAAAGCCGGGCATCTTCCAGGATGGGAGTATCAATCGCCCGGAAACCAGCAGTGGCAAAAACACGCCGGGCTGTTTTTATGAGATTATTAACATCTTCCGCTCCCGGGCCGATATAATCGCGCATGCCTCCCAGGGCTTTCAAATCCATAAAACCCAACCTCCGGTGCGGACAGCCGCCAGCAGATAATCCACAATTATCATAACCGGGATTTTAACGATTCGGCCCGATCAGTAGCTTCCCAGGCGAATCCTTCGGCAGGATCACGACCGAAATGGCCGTAGGAAGCTGTTTTACAGTATATTGGCCGGCGCAGGTCAAGCATTTCAATTAAACCCTGCGGGGTCAGGTCAAACTCTTCGCGCACAGCGTCGATCAACTCCGGCTCGGGGACTTCGCTGGTCCCATGGGTGTTCACCAGGACCGAAACGGGTTCCACCACCCCGATCGCATAGGCCAGCTGAACAGTGCATCGTTCAGCAAGACCGGCGGCAACAACATTCTTAGCCACATACCGGGCTCCGTAAGTGGCGCTACGGTCGACCTTTGTCGGGTCTTTACCCGAGAAAGCACCTCCGCCGTGGCTGCAGGTCCCCCCGTAAGTATCAACAATTATTTTTCGACCGGTCAGTCCCGCATCACCGTAAGGTCCGCCGCGAACAAACCGGCCGGTGGGATTGACATAAATCTGCATATCATCTCCCAGCAGAGAACCAGGAATAACATCCTTAATAAGTTTCTCCTCAAGAACCGATTTTATCTCTTTCTGGGCGACATCCGGGCTGTGCTGGGAGGAGACAACCACGGTTGTAACTTCCACCGGTTTTTCATTTTCATAACGTACCGTCACCTGGCTTTTTCCATCGGGACGCAGAAAATCAACCTCACCCTGTTTCCTGAGCCGGGCAAGCCCCTTGGTCAGCCGGTGGGAAAGCATGATAGGAGCGGGCATTAATTCCTCCGTTTCATCACAGGCATAGCCAAACATCAGCCCCTGGTCTCCGGCTCCTCCCGTATCCACACCCTGGGCAATATCCGGCGATTGTTTGTCGATAGCCACCATTACCGATGATGTTTCGGCGTCAAAACCTAATTTGCTGTCGGTATACCCAATATCAGCGACAGTATCCCGGACAACCTGGCTGTAGTCAACGTCAGCTTCAGTGGTTATCTCCCCGGTAAGCAGCGCCAGTCCCGTGGAGACGGAAGTCTCGCAGGCAACCCGGCTCTGGGGGTCCTGTTCAAAACAGGCGTCAAGAATAGCATCGCTTATCTGATCGGCCATTTTATCGGGGTGGCCCTCGGTGACCGATTCCGAGGTAAATAAAAAAGGTTCCTCTTTAAAAACCATCTCAAGATCACTCCATAAAAAAATTCAATTACATTATCCTATCGGTTAACATTATCCGGTTTTAAAAACCTGCCGGGGGCCCGAAGCATCATTATCCGGTTTTTCCGAATACTGAACCGGCAGCCCGAGGCGGCCATAAACTTCATCAAGCAGTTTTTCGGCTTCCTTCCGGCACTCCCCGCTACTGCGAAGCATTTTCAAATTTTCTATTGCCTCGGGAAATTTAACCCGTTGAACCTGGCAGCGAGCAAGATCCAGCCGGGTGCGGGCGCAATCCTCGTAATCCAGGGCTTTCTTAAAATTTTTCTCTGCCCGATAAAAATTTGCCGCCTGCATATATTCCCGGGCCTGCCGGTTATATTTTTCAAAATATTTCCGACCACTATCTTCAAGTTCTGCTTCAATCTCTTTTTTTAATTCCCCCACCCAGTCCCGAACCTCGATCTCCTCCTCCAGGATAGCAAATTTTTCCGGCAGATCATCCTCGCTTACAGTTTCAAGAATCCGGGCCGCTTTGTCTTCAAACCCCCGTTGATGATAAGCCCGGGCCAGGCGTAGTTTATCGAGGTCCGTAAAATCATCGCTGACCCGTTTCAGTTTTCGATATTCCACAAGCGCATAAGAATAATGGCTGAGTTTTACAAAATAAATGTCTCCCAGCAGCCGGTGTCCCTCGGCCCAGTAAGGATTCTGGCTGACTGCTTTTTTCAACTGTTCCACAGCTTCGTTAAGTTCACCAGATTCAATTGCGGCCCGAGCTTTTGCTTTATAATCAAACCCCATGGTAACTCACCGTTTTAAAAGTAAGGAATTTTAACAGCAGGAGCCCGTACGTCAACAAACCCGGCATTTTAGTCTTCAAAATATTCCAGCGATTGCAGCCATTCTTCCGCCCGGCCGCCATAATCCTGTTTGAATCCGTCAAATACCAGCGGTACCCGGTTCATTACTCCCATTGAAACTGCCACCACCGGTCGAGCCAGGTAAGAATTTTCCAGGTAATCCGGGGTGGGCTGGCCTTCCACAGCCACCACTATAACCAGTACCACCGCAATACCTACGACAGCTTTCATAAATCCAAAAAATGCGCCCAGCAACCGATCAACAAAACCAAGCCGTATCAGGTGGACAAAATTATGCAAAAACAAGCCCAGCAAAATTAACGCCCCCCCGAACATCAGAAAGGAAAGGAAGAAAGCAACGGTGGCTCCAATATCGGTCCCCCCCAGCAATGTTTTTAAATAAGGAGAAATCCAGGGATAAAACAAAAAAGCCATGAATAATCCCCCTACCAGGGCCAAAAAATAAAAAAGTTCCAGGATAAACCCCCGGCGAAAACTCCAGAAAGTACTGATTAAGATTATGGCCGCCAGAAGAATATCAAGCCAGTTCATGACAATTCATCCCCCAGTATTAGGCCCGGCTGAAGGTCCCGGTTGCCGGCCAAAAAATCATCAACTTCCATCTGCCGGGAACCCGAGGGCTGAACTTCAAATAAATCCAGGGCGCCTTCGGCGCAGGCCACACGGAGCTTTTTTTTAGATCTCAGGATTTCTCCCGGCCGGCCGTTTCCATCGACAATCCGGCTGCGGTAAATTTTAAACCGATCCCCATCCAGGTATGTATACGCCCCCGGTTCGGGAGAAAAAGCCCGGATATGCCGTTCAACAGCTTCAGCCGGTCGGTCCCAGTTTATCCGGGCGTCTTCGGAACTTATCATCGGCGCATAGGTTGGTTCGCCCGTCTGCGGTTCACATTCCAGGGTGTCTTCAGCAAGTTCAGCCAGCAGCAGCTCCAGGGCACCCACGTTCAACCTGCTCAACCGCTCGTAGAGCTGGCCGTAATTTTCATCTTCCCCAACGGTGGTGCGCACCTGCTGGCAGACGGGGCCGGTGTCCATCCCTTCCCGCAGTTTAAATACAGATACTCCCGTCTGCCTGTCACCGGCCAGGAGAGTGTGACGAACCGGCGCCGCCCCTCGCCAGCGGGGCAAAAGACTGGCGTGAAAATTATATGTTTCATGCTCGGGATAAGTAAATACCTCCCGGGATAAAAACTGGCCGTAAGCAACCACAATGCCAAGGTCAATCTCCCCCAGCTCACGAATCATTTCCTTCCCGTCGGTGTTAATATTTTCCGGCTGATAGACCGGCAGGTCAAGTTCACGACCATATTCAGCCACCGGAGGACTTTCTTTTTTTTGGCCCCGGCCCCGCCGGCGGTCGGGCTGGGAAAAAACCCCCTTGATATTTACGCGGGAATTGTTTTTCAGGGCCCGGAGAATGGGAAAACCAAACGGAGCTGTACCCAGGAATATAGTTGAAAAATCAGCCACTGGTTTCGTCGTTCTCCTTGATTTTTTTATCCATCTCAATTTTTTCGCTCAAACTGCAATAATCAATCAGTGTAACCCCGTCAAGATGATCTATTTCATGCTGGACACACTGGGCCTGTAGACCTTCCACCGTTTCTTCAACCTGATCCCCGGCGGAGTCCTGGGCTTCAAAAGTAACTTTGCTCGCCCGTTTCACTTCAACGCTTACCTCGGGAAAACTCAAACAGGACTCCTCCATCGTCTCCATGTCTGTTTTTTCAACTATCCGGGGATTAAAATACGCTTCATAAACTTCTGTTTCTTCATCCCCCGTTCGCATCAGGAAAAGCCGTACATTTTCGCCCACCTGGCAGGCAGCCAATCCCACTCCCCGGTGTTCGGTAATTATCTTCTTCATTTCCCGGACCAGGTCCTCATATTTCTCGGGGTCCTCAACCGGACGACTTTTTTCTTTCAAAGGTCCGGCTGGATATGTCAGTAATTTCCTCATCAGTCGGGAGCCTCCCCGGCTCAACGCAGGTAAAGGATTTTACGAACTGTTAAACAGTATATTATACAACAAAATTCCGGTTTGGCGCACGATATTCTTGACCGGTCCAGACGGTTATCAAATTAAAATGATTGGTTTTCTTAGTAAAAAGGTTAAAATATAATCATCAACCAGTAAGGGGGATTATAATGAAACTGGATTTCTCAGATATTTTCTCGGAAAAGGGCCAATCTCTGCCCGAATATGCCCTTGTCGTCGCCCTGATGAGTGTTATTGTGATTGCCGTTTTTATTCTGCTCGGGCCTCAGATTTACGATGCAGTGCACAATGCTGTTGACGAGGAGACCGCCGGGGAAGCCGAAAGACAGCTTGAAGAAAGCCTGGAAGAACAAGAAGAATAATAACTTCATATAATATCCACCGGATCAACGTCCACGGCCAGGCGGACGTTCCCGTCAACCGTATCCACCTCATCCCGCAGGCTCCTCCGCCAGTCAGAACCAATCCTCCCCCGGGCAAGCAGATGCCAGCGATAATTTCCTTTTAAATAATTAATACCACAGGGGACCGGACCCAGCAGATCTATATCCGCTCTTTCCGGCAAACTACTGCGCAGGTTGTTTAACACACTGCTAACCTGGTTTTCTGATTTGCCGCGGCCAATCACATTTACAAGACGGGCGAATGGCGGATAATTAAGCGGTTTCCTAAAAGAAAGTTCCCTATTAAAAAATCTTTCATAATCCCCATTTACGCCCAGTTGAACTGCATAGTGGTCGGGACTGTAGGTCTGAACAAGAACCCTGGCGCCGGCATGGGCTCTGCCGGCCCGGCCGCAGACCTGGACAAGCTGCTGGAAAGTTTTCTCACCAGCCCGGAAATCGGGGAAATTCAGACCCACATCCACGTTGACCACGCCGACGAAATCAACCCGGCCAAAATCCAGACCCTTGGTAACCATCTGGGTGCCCACGAGCAGAGCCGGAGCATTTTTCTCAAACTTCTTCATCAATTCAAACCTTTTTTTTCTTTTGCTAACGGTATCGGCATCCATCCTGATTACCCGGACGCCTGGAAATAATTCCCGGGCCCGCTGGCTTAACTGCTGGGTGCCCGCCCCCGGAGTTTGCAGGGTTTCTTCCCCACATTCCGGACAGGTTTCCGGACTTGAACGCTGATAACCG
>CAZKRS010000084.1:0-7013 GCA_964555265.1 uncultured bacterium
CCTGCTATGTCGCCCTTTCAGGGCTTAATGTTTCTTAACCCTTAAACCCAGGGCTCACGCCCTGGGCTATGGGTATGTCGCCCCTTCGGGGCTTAAACACAAAGAAAGAGGGACAAAGAACCAGGGGTTGAATTTTTGTAAGGCCTGAAAGGCCGGCATAAATCCAGCCCAGGGTGTAAACCCTGGGTTATAGATGTAATAGTTTTTAAGGCCTGCAGGGCCGAAATAACAGGTTTTTGTTGTTTCGCCTTTTTTTCAGGGTTTGATTTTTTGCGTTTAGCTCTACGCTCCACGCCCCATGCGCCATGCGGGTTTATAAATTATTTCGCCCCGTTGGGGCTTAAAACAGGTGTTAAAGGTTTAGAAGTTTTGCTTTTACTTTCAAACTTTTAAACTTTCATACTTTCAAACTGTTTTTTTCGTCCCTTCGGGGCTGAAAAATAAGTAACAAGGAACAAGAAACCAGGAACTGAATTACCCCAAGGTGGTAAATGTGGTTTATCGAAATCAGAATCGGCTGGTTATTATCGGGGGGAATACGGCCGGGCTGTCCGCTGCGCTTACGGTTCGTCGCTGTGGTGATAACCGACCGATTACCATCCTGGAGAAAAATTCTAATATTGGAGTTGGAAGCTGCAGTATCCCCTATAAACTCGGGGCTGATTCCCAATCACTACAGGAACTGATAAGACGTGATCCGGGACAGTTTGAACAGAGGTATGAGCTTGACATCCAGACAGCGGCAGAGGTTCAAAAGGTAGCTTCAAGAGACAGAAGGGTTTATTACCGGCAGGAAGATGTAAATAAATACGTTGATTACAGTGAACTGCTGGTTGCTTCCGGTTCCCGGCCGGTTGTCCCCGAACAGTTTGCTGCAGCCGGGCGGCTGTTCACGGCTACTTCTGTGGCAGAACTTGAAAAAATAAACAGCAATCTCCCCCGAACTTCGACGGCGGCGGTCCTGGGGGCCGGACCGATCGGCGTGGAGTTTTCCTATCATCTTGCCCGGCTTGGACTTGATGTTACGCTGGTGGAGGAATACGAGATACTTTCTCCTCTTAGCAGGAGATTGGCCGGGGAGGTTAAACAGCAGCTCCGGCAAAAAAATGTTAATCTGCTTGAAAACACCCGGGTAAAAAATGTCAGGGGAGAACCGGGTAGTTTTGTAGTGGATACCGCTGGCGGCTCCCGAGAGGTGGATTTGGCTATTGGCGCCCTGGGTTTTCAACCTAACACCGAATATATCCGGGCCCCTGAGCTTGAAAAACAAAACGACGGTTCCATCCCCGTCGACAAATATATGCGCAGCGGTCTGCCCGGAGTATATGCTGCCGGCGACGTTGCGGCCCGGCCGCTGGCCCGGGGCGGTACCTTGCGCTGGCCGATGGCTGCATCAGCAGCTCTGGACGGCTGGACGGCGGGAATGAATATAACCGGCAGCCGGCAGTCCCGGGCGTCGGAACTGCAGCGGATGGGGTTTGTTCTCGGGGATAAAAGCTATGCCCGAATTGGAAATATAAACCCGGAAACTGGTGGGAAAAATGTTGAAAATGAAATGGAATTTACCTTTGAGAATAAGACCCGCCGGGTCCTGGGCCGGCTGGTTGCGGATGCTGATAATAACATCCTGGGCGGCGAAACAGCTGCCGGCGGCAATCTGGCCGGCCTGGTTCTTGAACCGCTGGCTCCACTGCTGCTGAACAGGGGAACAATAGAGGATCTGGCCCAGTTAGAACCGATTTATCACCCGGGTATGAATTTTCTCAACAACCCCCTGGCCGTTGCCGCCAGGAAAATTCTGCAGTAGATTCAAAATGTTAATAAAACTGTTCCTGCTTTTCTTTTTTGTACCACTTTTTGAACTGGCTCTTCTCATAAAAATTGGTCAGTATATCGGGGTTCTTAATACCATCCTCCTGGTTGTGGTGACTGCTGCAGTGGGAGCCGGTTTAACCCGTTACCAGGGTTTAAAGGTGTGGAAACGGTTGATTGATGATTTAAGAGCGGCTCGTCTGCCCGGTAATACTTTGCTGGAAGGCGTGATTATTTTTGCAGGCGGGTTGGTTTTGCTTACCCCGGGTTTGCTGACCGATGCTTTTGGATTTTTCTGTCTTATTCCAACCAGCCGGCGCTGGCTGCGAGAACAGGTAAAATCCTGGCTGCGTCGAAAACTGGATTCCGGTCGGATTCAGAAAAGATAATCGAGAAGTTAATTAATCTCTCCGGAGCAATAACTTTCAAATCATTTTTAATGCTTCACCGGCAGTTTTTTCTTCGTGGACAATAGCTGCAATCGCCTGGAGCATTGCCTGGGGATTCTTGTGCTGGAAGACATTTCTACCGATCGACACGCCGGCACCGCCGGCTTCCATGGCTTCTCCCACCATCTTTAAAATCTCACTGTCGGTGTCCATTTTTTCCCCCCCGGCAATCAAAACGGGAATCGGGCAGCCTTCGGTAACTTCCCGGAAACTCTCCGGGAAACCGGTGTAGGAGACCTTCACCAGGTCACTGCCCAGTTCGGCGGCGATCCGGGCGGCGTGCTTTACATACTCGGTTTTGTGTTCATCTTCAATTTCCGGCCCCCGGGTGTAGACCATTGTCAAAAGTGGCATCCCCCATTCGGCTGCTTTTTCCGATACTTTGCCAAGATCTTTTAACATTTCCGCCTCCTCCAGCGAGCCGATGTTAACGTGAACACTAACACCGTCAGCTCCGGTTTTTACCGCCCGTTCGACGGTATTTACCAGCACTTTGGCGTTGGGATCCGGCCCCCAGACCGTGCTTCCGGAAAGATGAAGGACCAGTCCCACGTCTTTACCATACTGCCGGTGGCCGTGGAGGGGTAGCCCCTGGTGACCGAGCACTGCATCGGCTCCACCTTCAGCAACAAAATTGACCATCTCCCGCATATCTTCAATCCCCGGGATCGGCCCCACTGTGACCCCGTGATCCATGGGCACTATAACGGCCCGGTTTTTTTCTCGATCCATTATCCGTTCCATCCGAATATTTTTGCCAAGCATAAGTATTCACACTCCGTTTAAATTTTGTTTGCTTATAGCTTAGATTATAGTTGTTAAAGGTTTAATTGCCAATATCATCCCTACCGATTAGTTGTGAATTGAGGTCTGTTTAGTCCCGGAGTTTCCAGCCGATTTTAAACAGGTGGGTGGCAGTGATGGTGAGGAGCAGAAAAAGAAAAAATAGAATTGAAAAGGAGTAGAGGGGATTGACTTCTGAAATTCCCAGGAGACTGAAGCGGAAGCCGTCGACCATATAGAAGAGGGGATTAAATAAGCTTACTGTCCGCCAGGGTTGGGGTAAATCCTGGATGCTGTAAAAAACTCCGCCCAAAAAAATCAGGGGAGTTACTAAGTAGTTAAGAAAAATGGCTATATTATCCCATCGTTCAGCCCATAACCCCACTAAAAGACCAAATGAACCGAATGTCCCCGAGGTAAGAGCCAGGAATATTATTACCAATAGCGGGTGTTTAACCGGGAGTTCAGTTAAAAAGAAACCCACGGTTAGTGTCAGCAGCCCGACAATCACTCCCCGGGTGGTGGCGCCGAGGATGTATGCTCCAACCATTTTCAGATAGGAAAGTGGTGAGACGAGTAAATCCTGGATAAAATTCTCCCGGCGGGCTATAAACAGGGAAGTGGTGGAATTTGAATACCCCGAATTTACCACGCCCATCATTACCAGACCGGGAAGGATAAAAACTATGTATGGATAACCATAGATAGTTTCAATCCGGGAGCCAATTGAATAACCGAAGATCAGGATATACAAAACTGCAATCAAAACCGGTGGAAAAATAGTCTGGTTGGGCAGGGATAAAAACCGGCGAAGTTCCCTCCGTAGCAGAGTGAAAAATTCAGTCATTTTGGCCGTTCACTTTATCAAGAAAAATTTCTTCCAGCGGAGTTTCATCAACTTTCATTTTTTTAATAGTTATATTTTTCCGTTCAAGAATTCCCAGCAATTCCATTATATTGGAGTTCAACTCCCGGCCATGGGCCTGGAGAGTCGAATTTTTTATAGTCAGGAAATCAAAAGATTTTTCCAGTTTTTCACCCAGTTCTTCAGGCAACCGGTTAAGCTTGAAAATCCAGCGGAAACGGCCGTATTCGTTCATCACGTTCGATATAGTATCTTCCAGGATCAGCCGGCCCCGGTTGAGCATTGCTACCCGGTCGGCGAGGGCCTCGACCTCTTCAATATAATGGGTAGTCAAAAGAATTGTTTTGCCCCGTTTTTTCAGCTTGCGCAGGTAATCCCAGAGTTTATGCCGGAGTTCAACATCTAACCCGGCAGTCGGTTCATCAAGGATAACAATTTCCGGGTCGTGGATTAGTGCTTTAGCCAGCAGCAGGCGCCTTTTTTGACCTCCGGAAAGCTTGTCCGGTTTTTCATTTTTCTTTTTGCTCAGTTCAAAAAGTTCAAGCAACTCTTCGGCTCTTTTTTCGGCCACTTGAGCGGGGATACCAAAATATCCTCCCTGGTAGACAAGTAGATCTTTGATTGGGAAAAAACGGTCAAAATTAGGTTCCTGGGGAGCGAGCCCGAGTTTGCGGCGGGCCTGGGTATAATCACGCACGACGTCGTATCCAAGGACTTTTATATCCCCGGTTTCTATTTTTGCCAGTCCGGTCGCCAGGTGGATGGTTGTTGTTTTACCGGCCCCGTTAGGACCCAGCAGTCCTAAAAAATCTCCCCGGTGCAGAGTGAGATTAAGATTATCTACGGCGGTAAGCTTGCCGTAGGTCTTGGTTACATTATTGAATTCAAGAACCGGTTGATCAGTATTCATGATTTATCACTGTAATCTGTAGTTTTTAGTTTAGTGCCAACTGTTGTTGCTGTGGTTTGCAAGAATAAACTGCGAAGAGAGTGGGTTTTAAATTCCGGAGCGGTTAACATAAATCACGGGAATAGTTTAATAGCGGAAGCTATTATTGCATTAAAATAGCTTCCAGCGATTGAATGTTATAACCCTCCGGGAGGTGGAAAAAGCTTTCTTCAACTTCAATTTCGTCCCAGTCAAACAGCCGGTATTTCTCCTCGTTTTCTTCAAATTCAGCCATCCGCAGCAGATAATCACCGAGCAGGTTCCGGGTCTGTTCGTAAGGGTTTTGACCCTCTATAAAATTTTCCTGCCGGCGAACGATCTCTATCCAGCTATTAAGTAAATTTTGAAAATTCCTGAGAGTTTGCTGCTGGGTTTCGCTAATGGTCACCGGTGGTTTATCCAGCAGGATTGCTTCCCCTCTGGTTTCACCGTCAACCTGGAAATAACCCCGGGTTGCCGGTAATTCGTTCCAGGTTGTTTCATCCTCGGGTTGAAAAATAACCTCCGGGGGAGAGTCAATTTTTATTTTTTCCATCAGGGGTAGGTTTTCGTATACCCGCTGTTTTTCATCTTCAGGCATATCACGGGTCATTTCTTCCAGACTTTCCCGCAGTTGTTCATAACGGAGATTTAAATGAGCAACCACCCGCCGAATTTCAGGATCGGTTAGTTTGATAGCCGTATTTTCACTTGGAAATTCAAAATACAAAATAGCCGGTGATGTGTCAGTGCGATAGCGGACTATATTTTTGTCTTCGCCGGTGCCTATTTCTATTTTCAGCCCGTTCTCACCGAACCACTTGGTTATTTCATCGGTTTCGGTATGTTCCCCCCGGTAACGAACGGCAGCATTTATAGTATTTGGTTGAATAATCACAATCACCGCCAGGATAAGAAAAAATGGCAAAATTTTCCGAAAAATAGATTTCATAGATAAAACTCCCCGAAAAAAGTTTAAGATCCAACCAAATTTTATATATCAAACGGAACATCTATATTGTATCTTCTTAGAATAAAAAATGAAATAAAGACCCTTGGTTATCCGGGGAAAGTGGGGGAAGCAGGGCGGATTTCGCCACCTGTTCGGAGCTGGAGATGAAAAATCTTATCATCATATTCTTCATTTATCTCTTCGACCGGCCCAAAACAGAATTTGGTGTGTATTTTTTCTTCGACGTTTTTCGGAATTTCCTTTTGTTCCAGCAGTAATTTTATTTTTTTCCCTCTGGAGTTAGAGAAGGTAAGATACCGGCGGCCGGTTGAATTTTTATCCGAAATATTCACAAGTTCCCCTTTAAGCAGGAAAGGATTTTCCCCGCCGGTTTCATCCTGGATAACCGGGAAATGAGTTAAACCGCTGCGCAGGTCGACGACGGAGACGTTTTTGACTTCCGTCTCGTCGATAGAGCAAAGGATAACGCCGTTTTCGGGATTTACCTCAGCAGCTTTAATCATCACAGTTTGACCGGGTTTAATTTGATTAAAACCTTCCAGCCGGATGGTTTTTTCGTCCTTAACCCTCTGGTCAGCTTCTACAAAAGCCGGAGCCTGGGAGAGATAGATCCGACCGGAGAACTCCATCGTTTCACCACCGGTATCAACGGGAGATCGCAGCCGGTTTTCAAGTTGATGTAGATGATGAATCCACCAGGTTGGATTTTCAATTTCCCGCCGGATAACGAGTTGATTATAATACTGGCGAATCCCCCGGTCAGTAAGCTTGATTACTTTATGGGGCAGCCCGCCACCAATAGCGGTCCGGTGAATATAGTTGCTGTTTTTTAATTTTTGGAGAAGCATGGTTAATTTTTGCCGGCCTTCCCGGGAGAAAGAGGCAAAGAAATAATGGTTCAGGTATACGGGTTTCAAAGGCCGGGTCCCCTCGAAAAAAGAACCGGTATCTCCCAGCAAAAAACGTTTTAATTTTTGTTCTCCGGTCCAGAAAGGCAAGGAACCGATGGCAAATATAAGGCGACGATACTCTGATTTCGAAATTTAAAACCAGCTCCAGTAAAAAGTTCTAAAGTTAAAACAAATCTTCTAAACCGTTAATACCTGTTTTAGCCCCAACGGGGCGACATACCCATAGCCCAGGGCGTAAGCCCTGGGTTTAAGGGTTAAGAAACATTAAGCCCTGAAAGGGCGACATAGCAGG
>CAZKRS010000085.1:0-6973 GCA_964555265.1 uncultured bacterium
TAAAATGGACTTAATCATGACTACAGTTAGAAAGTTGAGTCCACTCCAAAAACTTCCCCCCTTGAAGGGGGGAAACACAAAGGGGGGTGAATTGGCGATTTAGAGCCATACCCCTCCCCTTAATCCCCTCCCTCCAGGGGAGGGGAGACTTTTTGGAGTGGACTCAAGGTTGGAAAGAACGGTCTTTTTTTATCCCACTAAATTTAGGGCCTGACCGGGGGCGGGTGAATTATCGTTAAATAAATCCGCCAGGTTCCCTCCCTGGCCGGTGGGTTCAGGTTCTGATTGTCCGTTCACCACCGGGGAGTCTTCAATTATATTTTCCGCTTCTTCCCCTGAACCATCCGGATTATCGGCTACTGCGGTTTCTTCCGTAATCCGCTGTTCGGAATCTTCTCCGGTCATCTCCTCCCGGTTTTCTTCAGCTTTTTCCTGCCGGGCCTGGGCCTCTCTTCGAGCTGCTTTCTGCGCCACCTGGTAATCCTCGGGCGAGGGATCGGCTGGAGCCAGCGCTGCCTGGCGAACCGTGCGCATCTTCTCTATCGTCTCCTCGGGAGTATCCTCCCGGCTGGTGTCCAGGTCAACCGAACCACCGGTCGCATATCTACGCCCGTCGGGACCTTCGGTGAACTCATATGTCGGACCGCCGCGCAAATGAGGCCCGGCAGCAGCCGCATGAGCCTGCTCATGCTGGCGCACTTCCCGGTCTATTTGTTGTAATTCTCTTACTCTCTGCCGTTCTTCCGGGGATAACTCTTCTTCACCTTCTGCCTCTTCACCGGCCGGTGCTTGCGGGGGAGCATTATTTTCAATCTCCTCCCCACCGTCCTCCGGCCCGTAAATCTCGGCCCCCTCCCCGGCCGCATTTTCTTCAGGACGGGGATCTTCAGAAATATCCGGTATGACTGCCGGGGCAGAATCGTCGGGCGGAGAGACATCTGCACTATGATCCTCAAGATCGGGACGGGACCTGTCACTGGTAGGTATCTCCGTATAAGTGCCGGTCGGCGGCGAAATTGCACTAACATCCATGTCTATCTCAACCCATCCTTAGGTTATAAACTGACACTCCCTGTCCTATTATCACTTTACTACATCCTGGCTGATTTTGCAAATTTTAAGTTTGCACAACCCGGTATATTAAGATATCTTGTTAACAATTTAGCGGCAGTAATCTGGGATTAAATCCATTTTATTGTGTAAAAACGGTTTTTGTTCGGTATATAAGCCTTTTGCGAAACAGGAAGTTTCGTTTGCAAAAGGAATGAGAACAAGAGTTTTTTTACACAATTTTTCGGGCATGGCCGTAATCTGGTCGTTATAAAATCCAAACAAAGCAACATAACAAAATATAGCAGCCTTTGCTTGCTCTTATTTAACTTTCGAGGTGATCCTGGTGGCTGATTACGAAGTCTATCCATTGCAAGATGATCGCGACATCAAGCAACCCTCCCTGGTTTTTGAAAAAGCCCGGGAACTGATGGAAGAAAAATATTCAGACCCGCTTCTCTCCCAGCTAAAATCTCTCTCTGAAATTGTCCGGAAACGGCTCAACCCTGACTTTTTCAACCACTACTCCCCCCCGGATTACCTTGGTTTTTTGGAATTTATCCGGGATGAATTAAATGAAAAGGATGACGACTCCAGTTTCCGGCTCAACCTCCTGAACCCCGCCGGCAGCGATAAACTCTGGTCCTCTCCCTTCACCGTTATAAACCTCGTGGGCGATAACTACCCTTTTATCGTCGATTCCATCTATGAGTTTTTACAAAATAACCACCTCCAGATAAACTACCTTTTTTACGACCCCGTTTACGTAAGCCGAGAAGAAGGAGAAATCAAAAAAATTAGCCTGGAAAAATTTGAGGGCAGCCGCCAGATTAACCTGGTTAATTTCCAGGTGGAAATAACTCCCGAAGAAAAACTTCCGGAACTCAAAAGCGGAATCCGGGAAATTCTCACCGATATTGAACTTGCCGTAAACGATTTCGAACCAATGCTTGAAAAAATAGATGATATCCAGGAAATAATTGACGGCTACCGGGATATCCTCCCCGGGAATGAAAATATGCTGGAGGAAACAGCCCGGTTTTTAGATTTTCTTGTTGATGACCATTTTGTTTTTCTCGGTTTCCGGGAATACAATATTTACAGCGAAGAGGACTCCTACCAGCTTGAAACGGTTGAAAGCAGCAACCTGGGGGTTTTAAAAAGAGAATCCCAGTTCCCCGACTATCCCACCCCCACCGACATTGATGATCTGGACCACCGGTTGCACGAGCGTATAACTTCATCCATAATTCTTACGGTCAAAAAAACCGAGGTCGAAAGCCGGGTATACAGACGGGAACAGCTTGACCATATAACAATAAAAAAACTGGACGGTAATGGTGAAATTTGCGGGGAATACCAGTTCCTGGGCCTGTTTACAGACAAAACTCTCGCCCTGCCCGCTGTCGATTTTCCCCTCCTCCAGAAAAAGTTTAAAGATTTAATCGAACGGGAAGGAATCGAAGAACATACCCATCTTTACCGGGATGTTTACGCCGCTTTTAATAACATGCCCAAACCCCTCCTTTTTATGTCCACCGTGGAGGATCTTATCGAAGATATACGGGCCATTGTTGATGCCCACGGGGAATCCGAATTTAAACTCCGCGCTCGCCCGGATATCTATCACCAGGGGCTTGCTATTATGCTCCTCATGACCCGCAGACGCTACAATGAAGAGGTTAAGGATACAATTCGCCGGGAGCTGGAGGAGGAATTTGAACCGGAAATAATGGATTACACCCTGACCATGGGCGAATCCGACCTGGTTCAACTGCATTTTTATCTCCAGACCGACCGCCGTAATCCTAAAACCTGCAGTTTTGAAGAACTGAAACAGCGGCTGCACGAACTTTCCAGGAGCTGGCGGGAACATCTGAAGGAACTGCTTTTCGAGACCTACAGCCCCGGGGAAGCACAAAAAATTGATAAACGCTACCATGATTGTTTCCCCGCTGAATTCAAGGCCCTGGTCTCCCCCCGGCAGGCTTTAAACGATATTAATAACCTGGAGAAAATTGAGTCGGGAGTTCAAACCCCCTATATCGATCTTGTTAAAGATAAAAAACAAAAGACCGAAAATCTTATCATTTACAGCCGGGAAAAAATTAAACTGAATAATATCATGCCCCAGCTTTCAAACCACGGCCTGGATATAATAGAACAATCCACTTTCGAACTCTCGCCCGGCGATGAGGATTATTTTCTCCATCTTTTTGTAATTGAAGCCAGCCAGGAAGAAAATGTTGATTTTGAGACTAAAAAGGATCTCCTCCGCCGGAGTATAACCGGCGTCCTCGGAGGCACCTACCGGGACGATATTTTGAACAGGCTGGTTACCGGCCAGGGACTCACTCCCCGGGCTCTGAACCTTTTTCGACTCTATAAAAACTATTTCCACCAGATAAATCCGTCAATAAAACTGGAGTCAATTAACCGGGCCCTGGTAAACAACCCCGAACTTGCGGAAGCTCTTTTTGAATATTTCACCAGGAAATTTAACCCCGGACTCGAACTGGAAAATAGAGAAAAATCCCTGGAAAAAACCCGGGATAAAATCCTCGCAATGCTGGATAAAATTCCCGATCGTAACGTTGATAATATCCTGCGCTCCCTGTTTAACCAGATGGAAGCAACAACACGGACCAACTATTACCAGCAAAACTGTGAAAAAGAATATATCAGCGTTAAGATAAAATGTGAGCTTATCGATGAAATGCCCGCTCCCCGGCCCTACTTTGAAATATACGTCTACTCCCCTTTCATGGAAGCTATCCACCTGCGGGGCGGCGAGCTGGCCCGGGGTGGTATTCGCTGGAGTGACCGGAGGGACGATTTCAGAACCGAGGTCCTTGATCTGATGAAAACACAGATGGTTAAAAATACCCTGATTGTTCCCCAGGGAGCTAAAGGCGGTTTTATCTTAAAAACTGAACACCTGGGCGAGGGCGATTTGCAAAAACAGGTTCGCAAGCAATATAAAATCTTCATGCGGGGCTTGCTGGATCTGACCGACAACCGGAAAAAAAATCGGATCGTTCGCCCCGACGATGTGATTGCTTATGACGGTGACGACCCCTACATGGTCGTGGCCGCCGATAAAGGAACCGGCCATCTCTCGGATACGGCCAACAGCATCTCCCGGGAGTATGCTTTCTGGCTGGGGGATGCTTTCGCCTCCGGCGGGTCGGTTGGCTACGACCATAAGGAACTGGGTATTACCGCGAAAGGAGCCTGGGAATGCGTCGAAAGACATTTTCGTGAAATGAATATAAACATCGAAGAGGAACTATTTACCTGCGCGGGAATCGGCGACATGAGCGGTGACGTCTTTGGCAACGGTATGCTCCTCTCCGATAACATAAAATTAAAAGCCTCCTTCAACCATAAATATATCTTCATCGATCCCGACCCCGATCCCGGCGAATCTTTCCGGGAACGGAAAAGACTGTATGAAAACGTCCTTGACTGGGATGAATACGACGAGGATTTAATCAGCAAGGGCGGGGGCGTTTACCGGCGAGACGCCAAAACGATTGATCTCAGTGATAAAGCCCGGGATATGCTGGATATTAAAACCGAAAACCCCGGCGGAGAAGAAATTATCTCCGCCATCCTTAAAGCCGACGTTCAACTGCTCTGGAACGGGGGTATCGGCACCTATATCAAAAGTTCCAACGAAGCTCATTCGGAAGTTGGCGATCCCGCCAATGACGAGTGCCGGGTGGACGCCGGCGAAGTTCAGGCCGATATTATTGGCGAGGGGGGCAACCTGGGTATAACCCAGGCCGGCCGGATAGAACTGGCCAATAACGGTGTCCGCCTCAATACCGACGCCCTCGACAACAGCGGCGGCGTCGATCTATCCGACCACGAAGTGAATATTAAAATTCTCCTCCAGGAAGCTATTAAGACGGATGAACTTGACCCCGACGACCGGGAAGAATTCCTCCAATCGCTGACCGACGGTCTGATAAAAGATGTTACCGAGCATAACTACCGCCAGTCGGGTGCAATCAGCCTCGAACATGAACATTCTTTCATGCACATGGAGGATTATAGGAATATTCTCAACCACCTCGAGGAAACGGTCGACCTGGACCGGGAAGTTGAAAACCTGCCCGGTGAACGGGAAATGCAGGAAAGAATTAAATCCGGACAGGGTATGACCAGGCCCGAGCTGGCTGTCCTGCTCAGTTATACCAAGATGGACCTCTACCGGCAGGCTAAAAATTACGACTGGGATGACGAATGGATAACCAGGGATTTTATCCGCCGTTATTTCCCCGAGGGTATACCCGGTAAACTTCCAGAAGCTCTTGAAAACCATCCCCTGCGCAGTGAAATAGCCGCTACCACCCTGGTGAACCATGTTGTGGACAGCACGGGAATTATATTTTTCTACCGGCTGGAGGAAGAACTGGGCACTAACGCTCCCGAAATAATTAACTGGTATCTGGCAGCCGACCGGCTCGCCGGGGGAACTGAATTTAGAAATAAAATTTTTGAGCTGGACGGTGAAATTCCCGCCGAAAACCAGTACGAAGCCTGGCGGGAACTCCGGGGGACGATGGAGAATACCGTCTACTGGCTGTTTAATTCTTTGAAACCCAACCACACCCCGGACGAGTTCTATGAAATTTACAAACCCCTGCTGGATGATAATTTCAATGCAATGATCGATCACCTGGGAGATGACCGCCGCCAGCGGATGGATGAAAAACTTGAGAAATGGCACAATAAGGGGTTAACCGGGGATTTTGACGAAGGTCTGACCCGGCTGAATTATCTGGTCCCCGCCCTTGATATTCTGCTTGCCCACCGGCAAACAGAACTGGATATTGGTGAAATTTCTGACACCTATTTTGAACTGGGAACCCGGCTTCATATCGACTGGCTTATGAGCCAGATAGCTTCCGCTCGACCGGACCGGCGCTGGGATCAGTTTGCTTTCCGGTCGATGAGCCTGGAATTAAATACCATCCAGCGTTACCTGGTCATCCACCTGCTTCAAAATGATATCTCTCCCCGCCAGTTTTTGGACAGTAATCAAGAAATAATCCGGCGGCTGGAACGGGTTTACGCCGAGCTGCGCCGGGATTTGCGGGCCGATCTTTCCGGCTACCAGTTCATGGTCCAGCGTATCAAACGTTTGAATCCTCACAATTAAAAATGAGCCCCCTCCAAAAAATCCTCCCCCCTCGGGCACCTTCTGGGTGCGGAGGATTTAGGTGGGGAGCAGTAGGATGTTTTAGAACATTCTTGGGTAGAGAAATATCTTCTTGGACTACACTCAAAAACAAACAATGAAAAAAACAGGGCTGGTCACCGGCGGCGGACGGGGAATCGGTGCCGAAATTAGCCGCCACCTGGTAAAAAACGGCTGGGAAATCCTGGTCCACTACAATAACTCCGCAGCAGCAGCCCGCAGTTTTGCTGAAAAGACGGGGGCTGAAATATTCCCGGCCGACCTCTCCCGGCCCGAAGAACTGGACAAACTGGCCGATAAAATAGATTCTACTTTTGATTCCCTCAGCCTGCTGGTAAATAACGCCGCCCGTTTTAACCGGACGCCTCTTGAAAATATAGATTACTCCGACTGGGAGGACCACATGGCGGTAAACGCCCGGGCTCCGCTCTTCTTAACCCGCCGGCTCGCGCCGCTGCTGCGCAAATCTTCGGGAACAGTGATAAATATAGTCGACTGGGCAACCAGATCCCCCTACCCCGGTTACCTCCCTTACATGGCCAGCAAAGGAGCCCTGGAAACTCTCACCCGGGGCCTCGCTCGCACCCTGGCTCCCGACGTCCGGGTTAACGGAATCGCCCCCGGCCCAATTGAATTCCCGGAGGACTTCCCGGAAAATCAGAAAGAAAAAATAATCTCTAAAACCCTCCTTGAACGCCAGGGCGCTAAAGAAGA
>CAZKRS010000086.1:0-6908 GCA_964555265.1 uncultured bacterium
CTGGAGAGCAGATGCTGGGCCGGGTGGTTAACGGCCGGGGGAAACCGATGGACGCCGGTCCTCCTTTTACCGGCGGTGCCCCCCTGCCAATTTACCGTGATCCGCCCAGCAGTCTTCATCGCCAGCAGGTTACCGAACCCCTGCCCACCGGTGTGCGCTCGATTGACGGTTGTTTGACCCTGGGCAAGGGTCAGCGTGTCGGTATTTTCAGCGGCAGTGGCGTGGGGAAAAGTACCCTCCTGGGGATGATAGCCCGTTACACGGAGGCGGAGATTAATGTTGTCTGCCTGGTCGGGGAGCGCCGGCGGGAGGTAAAAGATTTCATAATAAAAAATCTTGATGCAGAGACCCGGGAAAAAACAGTTATGGTTGTTGCCACCAGCGACCAGCCGGCTCTGCTGCGGATCAGGTGCGCTTTTATTGCCACCACAATAGCCGAGTATTTTCGGGACCAGGGAGCGGATGTGCTCCTGATGATGGATTCGCTTACCCGGGTTGCCTGGGCGCAAAGAGAGATTGGCCTGGCTCGTAACGAACCGCCGGCCCGGAGAGGTTTCCCGCCCTCCGTTTTTGACCTGATGCCCCGGTTGCTGGAAAGAAGCGGTGCCGGTGAAAAAGGAACAATAACCGGGATATACTCAGTTCTTGTCGAGGGGGATGATCTTGGTGAACCGATTGCTGACACCGCCCGGGGTATACTCGACGGGCACATTACGCTTAACCGTGACCTGGCTGAGCGGAACCATTATCCGGCCGTGGACGTCCTGGAAAGTGTAAGCCGGGTTATGATTGATGTTACGGATGAATCCCACCAGGATGCGGCCGGTAAACTTAAGGAAGCGCTTTCGGTTTACCGGGATGCCGAAGATTTGATAAATATCGGCGCTTATGAGGAAGGCAGCAATCCGCAGATTGATTATGCTCTTGATCATATTGAGCAGATTAACAGCTTTCTGCGCCAGGGAATTAATGAATCTTCTGACTTTGAAGTAATAGTTAACAGGTTAGAAGAAATATTTGCTGATTCCGGGGAGATACCGGGATAAGTGAAAAGAATTTAACTTTCACCCAGTTTTATGGAGTAAAAAATCATGGCTTTTGAATTTCGTTACCAGCGGGTCCTGGACGTTCGTAACCTGGAGGAGGACAGGGAAAAAGCCCGGTTTGCGGAGGTTCAGCAGCGGTTTCACCGGGAAAAAGAAAAACTTGGCGACCTGGAACAAGAACTGCAGGAACTGCTGGAGCGGGAAAGCCGCTCCCGCAGTGGTCGCCAGAAGGCGGGTAATATCATTGAGATGCGCCGATATGCAAATCTGCTTGAGCAAAAGATAGAAGCCCAGCAGCAAACTGTCAAAAAGTGGAAAGACAAACTGGAAAAACAGCGCCGGAAACTTATTAAGGCGACCCAGAAACGGCGGGTAATGGAAACCCTGAAGGAAAATGATTTTGAAGAATACCGCGACGAGGTCCAGAAGGAAGCTCAAAAGGTGGCTGACGAGGTGGCAACCCAGCAGTATCACCGGGAGGAAAGGTAAATGCTTGGTGAAGTGAATGATTTTTTAAATCAAATCTCTTCAATCAGGGGAGAGATAAATCAGATAAAAAACATGCCCTCCAGCCTGGGCAGGAAGTTCAGCAGTAAAGTCAACGATTCTATCCCGGATTTTTCCAGTTTACTGGGTCGAAAGAAAGCGCAATCCGGAGATAGAGTTGGCCGGGCTATTGAGCAGGCCAGCCGCCGGGAAGGAGTTGACGAGGAATTAATTTATTCGGTTATAGAGGCGGAGTCCGGGTTTGATCCCGGGGCGGTCAGCCACAAGGGGGCCAGGGGGTTGATGCAGTTGATGCCCGGGACAGCCAGTAAACTGGGTGTTGACCCCGACGATCCCGTCCAGAACGTCCAGGGGGGAACCAGGTATCTTGGGGAAATGATTGATCGGTATGGGGATCTTGAACAGGCTCTTGCCGCCTATAACGCCGGCCCCGGAGCCGTCGATACTTACGGGGGTATCCCGCCATTTTCAGAAACTCAGGATTATGTTAAACAAGTCCTGCAAAATTACCGACAATTAAAACAGTCAGGGGACTGAACTATACGAATTATCTGTCCCCGGCTATTTTTCCCGGAAGGAAGTGATTGGTATGTCGGGTCTGCAGGAAGAAAGTGGTCGCGCCGCTGTTTCGGTATTTTTATTCTTAATATTACTTTCCCTGATTGGCGGAGGAGTGTACATGCTCGACCAGATGGAACTTATCGATGCCCGGGCAGAATTGTATTCCCTGCTGGAAGAAGTTCCCTACCTTAAAGATGTTTTGATACCGGAACCTGTAGATGAAATTGAAATGCGGGCCGAACGCCTGCGGCGGCTCGACAGCCGGCTGGATGATAAGGAAGCTCGCCTCCAGCAGCGCGAACAGACCCTCCAGGAACGGGAAGAAGAGATAGAACAGCAGCACCAGCAACTGCGGGCCGAAGAACAGCAGCTTGTTGAACGTGAGCAGGCTCTTGCCCGCCGTCAGCAGCGGTTTGAAGACGAAGAAGCTCGCTACGAATACCTGGCCGAGCTTTACCAGGGGATGCCCCCCGAGCCGGCTGCTGAGCGAATACAGGATATTGACGACGACCAGGTGATTCTTGCGATATTCCGGCGGATGGAGGATAGAAACGCAAGTATTATACTTTCCAACATGGACCCGGATCGAGTCGCTGTCCTCAGTCGCAAACTGGCCAACCATCCCGGGTGAATACAGCTGAAAGCTCAAGGCTGAAAGCTTAAAGCTAAACCCCCAAAACCTCAAAAACCAAAAACTTAAAACCTCTCTTGACTCTCTAACTTCTACCGGCCATGTCCGAAATATTGTGTAAAAAAACTCTTGTTCTCATTCTAATAGACATCCTGTCTATTCCGAGGCAAGCCTTTTGCAAACGAAACTTCCTGTTTCGCAAAAGGCTTATATACCGAACAAAAGCCATTTTTACACAATAAGATGGATTTAATCCTTCTACCTATGATTCTCCATTTCGGATCTTTTTCCATAAAAGTTTTATTTAATCTTCTTAAATTGAATGTCGATAGAGATAACAGACAAGCTACTATAATACACCAGGAGAAAATGCTGTGAGTTTTTATAATACATTGATGAACCCCCGGGCGGAGTCCCTGCTTGATAGCGGGGGTTCAACCCAGGTTTCCTCAAAATCGGGTTCTTCCCGGGAAAAAAGCGGCCAGTTTTTGGAGCTGCTTTTTTCCCGTCTCCAGGAAGATTCCGGACTATCCTTTGAGTTCAACGACCTATCCGAGGATTTAAATACTTCTTCCCCTGAATATTTAACAGGTAATAAAGAAGGATTGGACCTGCAGCTGGATGAGAAAATCAACCGGACCGATAAAAACGAAGATAATAAAGGGACAGTTTTAGAGTTTTTTGAAAACAGGAGTAATGAAAGTAATGAAGAAATCCAGGATAAATTAGAAACCCTGGAAGAAACTGTGAAGAAAATCAAAGAGAAAAAACAGGTCGATCAGGAGGACCTGGAAAAATT
Source organism: uncultured bacterium (assembly GCA_964555265.1). Classification (GTDB taxonomy): domain Bacteria; phylum T1Sed10-126; class T1Sed10-126; order T1Sed10-126; family T1Sed10-126; genus CAZKRS01. The sequence goes on from CAZKRS010000086.1 coordinate 3,545, forward strand.
ACGGGAACTGGTTGAAAAATTAAAAGAAGAAAAGAAAGTGGACCCGGAAATTATAAATCAGTTCCGGAAGATTTTTGAGCAGTTGCTGGATATAAAAGAACTTCTGAAGGATAAAACCCTCGAGGAAGCCGAAAAGTTACTGGAAGAACTTGAGAAGTTGTTTGAGCTCTTCCAGGAACAGTTTGAAGATCTCGAGCAGGAAATTGATGAAATTTTAGCCGAAAAGTTTGAAAATCTACTGGCAGAGCTGGGTGTCGAGGAAGAGGAAATCAAAGCAATCCTGGAAGAAAAAGAAGACCAGGGTTTTGCCGAAAAATTATCTAAAATTGTAGAATCTCTCGGTGATTTGCAGGGGATACTGGATGAGATCAAAGAAGTGGCCGGTGAGGATGTGAAGATCGAAGATATTCTATCCGGAGAAAAAGAGCTCGAAGGGGCCGAAGAGCTGTTCGAACAGATTGATAAGCTTCAGAAATTTGAAGAAAAGTTAAAAGAGTTATTCAGTGGTTCCGAAGGGGAAAAGAACGGCGAAGAACTGTTGGAAGATTTATTCAAACAAAAACTGGCCGAATTTAAGGAATTGTTTGAAGAGATTGAGTTTGAAAAGCTGGATATTACAGAGGAAGAACTGCGGGAAAAACTGGAGAAACTCCTGGAAAACCGGGAAAATTCGACTAAAGGAGAGGATAATGAAACCGCCAAAAACGAAAATGAAGAGCCGGAACATCCGGCAGAAAACAAAGAAAATGCAGAAACGGCGGAAACTGAAGAAACCGAAGTAGATACGGAAAGTGGAGAAACAGAAGAAAATACTGAGACTGAAAAAAGTGATATAGAAACTGTGGAAAATGAGGAAGAAGACTCCTCCGGTTCCCGGGACGAGAAATCAGATAAAAACAGTTCCCGGGAGATTGACAGCAAAGAGTCGCCACAACGGACCGACAGGACCAACCAGCCCGGTGCCGAGGAAGTCAAACAGGCCAAACAAACCCGTGCGGGCGGGGAGGAAGAAATACCGGAAATTGATATCGATGAGCTTCGGGAACCGGTTGAAACTGAGAATATTAGCGAACAGCTTCTTGAAGAAGGACAGGTGGAGGTGAAAGGGGAGAGCGTCTCGGTAGAAAAGATTGTTGAGTTGTTTGGTGAAGAAATCGAAATAGAAATCGCAGATGATCCAGAAGAAATGGCAGAAGCCGGTGAGAAAAACAGTAATGAACAGGCAAAAAATGAACTGCTGGCGGAGGATTCGGGCCGGGAAAATACTCTTGGCCGGCAGAATGAAAAACTGGCCAGCTACGAGGTGAATTCGGCCCGGTCAGCCGGAGAGGATAACAGCGGTGAAAACAGTTTCAACAGCGGTTCGAACCAGGATACCAATCATTTCCAGGATCAGTCTTCGGAAGCCGGAGAAGTACAACAGTCATATATCAGCAAGGAAAAAATGATGGAAACCCAGCAGCTTATCGACCAGATTACCGAAAAGACAAAGATGATGCTGGATAAAAACAAGCAGACGATGAGAATTAAGCTCAAGCCGGAAGTTCTTGGCGAGCTGAAGCTGGAGATAGAAGTTGAGGATAATGAGGTCAGCGCCAGTTTCTACGTTGAGAAAGAACCGGTGCGCCAGTCCCTGGACAGTAACATGCGTCAGCTTCAGGAGGCACTCCAGCAGCTAAATATTGACGTTAACGAACTGGACGTGAAGGTCCTGGACGATGAAACGGGTGGAAAAACTGATGAGTGGTTCGATGGGGATTTAAGTGAAAATAAAGGACCGGACAGTTCACCGGAAAATCGAAAGGCGGAAGAAAAGAATAGTGAAGTTAGTACTGATGCTTCTGTATCCCGGGTGCAGCTGCTGGAGAACAGCACAATTGAAATGATTGCCTGATCAACTGGCAAATTTTTAAAATAAGGATTAATATTTTTGAAAAATCGTCCGATAAATTCAAGTAGTGAACAACAAGTTTTTATAAAAATATACGGGCCACGGACGGTCCGTTAAAATTTTCCACGGAGGTTTGGTAGTGGAGGATAAATAAAATGCTTACAGGAGTTCATGGAACAGGCCAGAATATTGATACCACCCCTGAACAGCGAATAACTGACGGCGATGAAGAATCTAACAAGTTTATGAATCTTCTTCTTGAACAGCTCAAACAGCAGGATCCGATGGATCCGGTAAACAACGAAGAATTTGTGAGCCAGATGGCTCAGCTTTCCACCCTTGAAAGAATGAATTCTCTTGCCAGTGACGTAGAAAGTCTTGTTCAATCCAGCCAGACAAACCAGTTTATGGGGCTGCTTGGTTCTTATGTTAATGCCCGCACAACAGATAATGCCCAGATTGAAGGACAGGTTCAGAGTGTTAAGTTTACGGAAGAGGGAGCCCGGGTCAATATTGACGGCCAGGAGCTTTCCTCAGAAGAGATAATGGAGATTAGTCTTCCGGGGATGGACGAACAGGGGATGGATATTTAAGTTTAAAAACATACTGAGAGGATAAGGGCCTCCTGAATAGTAGATATAGACTCGATTAGATGCCGATTAAACGCAGTTATAGACAAACAATTTTAGATGGAGGTCATGAAAAATGGTTACGCGTTCGTTGTTTACAGGTGTCAGTGGTCTACAGGCTCACCTGAGCAAGATGGATGTTTTGAGTGATAATCTTGCTAATGTTAACACCCCGGGATTCAAAAGATCCACGGTAGCTTTTCAATCTTTTCTTTCCCAGCGAATAACATCAGCATCAGCTCCCGATGAGGACCGGGGAGGTACAAGCCCGCAAGAAATCGGGCTGGGAGTGGAACTTGGAAGTATCAACCTGGACATGGAGCAGGGGCAGTTGGAACGGACCGGGATAAACACCGACCTGGCAATCCAGGGGGGAGGTTTCTTTGAAGCTCGTGAAGCGGGCAGCGATCGTTCATTATATTCCCGGGCCGGCTCTTTCCAGATTGACAGCAATGGACAACTTGTTGACCCGGGCACCGGTAATATAGTCCAGGGTTACAACGCCCAGACGGAAGACGGTGAAATTACCTTTAACCCCGAAACGGCAACGGTTGACGATATCAGGATCGAATCGGCTATGGAAGTTATCCCCGGTTCGGCCACCACTATGCAGGAACTGGTTGGTAATTTGAATGCCAACGCCGAACGGGGAATAGATTCGGAAACGATTGAATTTAACGGTTCGGGGGCCAGGTTTGAGTTTGAACGCATGCATCCCGATGAAAACTTCTACCGTTTCAGTGCCGTCTGGACGAAGAACCCCCCCTCGGGACGCCAGGTTGGTGACCAGGTGATTGATGAGACGACCGGGCGGGTGCTGGAAGGACTCCTGGAATTAAATGAT
>CAZKRS010000087.1:0-6901 GCA_964555265.1 uncultured bacterium
CGTTAAGGGCTGCTATTTCCCCCCGCTGGTCGGATTTAAGTTCAGACAATTTTTTTTTCATAAACACAACTCCGTTTGAATGTTAGGCGAACCTAAACATTATAAGAAAATTTCCAGGGTAAAACAAGTTGCTTAACCAAACCTTTTTCAAAGGGGGTCCAAATAAGAGTGTTTATTGTGGTGGGAAATATATATAGAATAAGAAGAGACTTGATATTACCTGCAGCTTTTAGCTCCAGTTACGGGGTGTATTTTTTATGAAAAATGACAAAAAAGTTGTTGCCGAGAAATTACGCCGCCGGGTTTACGGAGATAATTTTTCTTTTGAAACCACCCGCGAGGTTGAATCACTGGATAAAGTTATCGGGCAGCAGCGGGCGGTGGAGTCTGTATCTTTTGGTATCGATATCGACAGTCCGGGATATCACATGTTTGCGATGGGCCCGCCAGGTACGGGAAAATCAACCACGGTTAAGAAATTTCTGGAGGGCAGAGCCCCCGAGGAGGAAGTTCCTGCTGACTGGTGTTATGTGAATAATTTTGAAGATTCCGACAAGCCACGGGCTATACGGCTCCCCTCCGGGAAGGGCTGTGAATTCCAGGATGATATGGATGAGCTGGTTGATGAGTTAGAAAATGAGATTCCCCGCGCTTTTCAGAGTGAGGAATATCAGCAGGAACGGGAAAAAATCCAGGAGAAGTTCCAGCAAAAACGCCGGGAAATTCTCCAGGGGCTGGAAGAACAGGCTTCCGAGCGGGGTTTTTCCGTTTTGCAGACCCCCAGCGGGTTGGTGCTGGCGCCCGAAGTGGACGGGGAGGTAATTTCACCGGATAAAATAAACGAGTTGAGCGAGGGGCAACGGGAAGAAATTAATAATAAGAGGCAGGATATGGAAGGGGACCTGCGGGATGCGATGCGGGAAATTCGTAATCTTAAGCAGGAGGCCCAGGAGAGTCTCCGCCAGCTTGACCGGGAAGTGTTGGGGTTTGCAGTCAGTCATCTGATTGATGAGCTGCGAAACAAATACAGTGAATTTGATGAGGTTATTGAATTTTTGGATGAGATCCAGGAGGATGTTTTGGATAACGTGGGAAGTTTTAAAAACCAGGGCCGGGATAAGGACCGCGAGGCGATGCTGGCGGAGATGCTTGGTCATAAGCCCAGCCTGGAAAATTACCGGGTTAATCTCCTGGTGGACAATTCTGATGTGGAGGGTGCCCCGGTAGTTCTGGAAAGTAATCCCACCTACTATAATCTGCTGGGGCGTATCGAGCATAAAGGCCAGTTTGGAACGATGGTCACCGATTATTCAATGATCAAACCCGGGGCCCTGCACCGGGCCAACGGTGGTTATTTAATTGTGGAGGCCCGCGACGTGTTGACCAGTCCTTTTGCCTGGGACGCTCTCAAGCGGGCCCTGAAAAACAATGAAATAAAAACGGAAATTATGGGCCAGGAATACCGGTCCATCCAGGCCCAGACGCTGGAACCGGAAATTATTCCCCTGGATATCAAGGTAATAGTAATAGGCGATCCGCTGCTTTATTATCTTCTCTATAACCTTGATGAAGATTTCCAGGAGTTGTTCAAGGTGAAAGCAGATTTTTCTATTCAGACCGACTGGGACGAGGAAACCGAGAAACAATACGCCCGGTTTATAGGGGATTTGTGTGAAAATGAAGAATTAAATCATTTTACCCCCGAGGGCGTGGGAGCGGTGATAGAACAGTGTGCCCGGATGGCGTCCGACCAGAAAAAACTGGACACAAAATTTGGAGATATAGTTGATTTGATCCGGGAAGCCAGTTACTGGGCCTCCAGTGAAGACCGGCAGGTAGTTGATGCCCCGGCCGTGAAAGAAGCTATCGAGCGGAAGATTTACCGTTCCAATCGTATTGAAGAGAGAATAAGAGAACTCATAGAAGAAGAAACCCTGCTTATCGATGTTCGGGGGGAAGTGGTGGGCCAGGTTAACGGGATTTCCGTCACTCCCCTGGGTGATTACAGTTTTGGGCGCCCCTCCCGGATAACTGCCCGGACGCACGTGGGTGATAAAGGTATTGTCAATATTGAGCGGGAACTTGAAATGGGGGGGCAGGTTCACAATAAAGGGGTGATGATTTTAAGTGGTTTCCTGGGAGGCAGGTTTGCGGATGAGATACCACTTTCCCTGTCGGCCAGTCTGACCTTCGAACAGTTATATGAAGGGGTGGACGGCGACAGTGCTTCTTCCACTGAATTATATGCCCTGATTTCCAGTCTCTCGGGTTATCCGATTGACCAGCAGCTGGCGGTAACCGGTTCAGTGAACCAGAAAGGGGAAATACAGTCTATAGGAGGAGTTAACGAAAAAATAGAAGGATATTTTAAAGTCTGCAAAATGGAAGGGTTAACCGGTGAGCAGGGGGTTATAATTCCTGCAAGCAACGTCCAGAACCTTATGCTGAGAGAAGAAGTAATAGAAGCAGTCCGCGAGGACCAATTTCATATCTACGCTATTGAGCATGTTGATGAGGGTATTGAATTGCTCACGGGTGTTGAGGCCGGCCGGAAGCAGGAGGATAAAACTTTCCCGGCGGGGACGGTCAATCAGGCCGTGGCTGAACGGTTGCGCAGGCTGGCTGAAAAAAGTCGAGAATTTGCTTCAGATAAAGAGGATAAATAGTCAGGAGGTAACAGCGATGGTTACTGCGATGGTGTTGATGAAGGTTGAGCGGGACCGGGTGAATGAAGTGGCCGAAGAGCTGGCCGGTATAGAAGGAGTTTCTGAAGTTTATTCCGTGGCGGGTCGTTATGACCTGGTTGCAATTATCCGGGTTGAAAACAACGAAAAAATGGCCGACCTGGTAACCGGCAGGATGCTGAAAGTAAAAGGAATTATTGATTCTGAAACTTTAATCTCTTTCCGGGTATTTTCCCAGCATGACCTGGAAGGTATGTTTTCAATCGGCCTGGAATGAGTAGAGTTTGATCGGTAAAGAAAGCTAAAGACTTGCAGTTATTTAATAAGCTGATAAAGTTATTATCAGAAAATAACCATTATGTAAGTGGAGTTAAAAATCTTTTTTAAAAATGGAGAGAAATAGCAGTGGATAATTTAGATGAGTATATTTTCCCGGAATCTGTGGAAGAAACGGTTGAGTTACTTGGACGTGCAGAAAAAAACACCCGGATTATTGCCGGTGGAACAAGCATCGGACTGGATAAAAACAAAAGCCAGTCTGTCGACAGTCTGGTTGATATAACCCGGCTGGGCCTGAATTATATAGAAGAGACCGATGAGGGGCTGGCGATCGGGGCTGCAACCCCCGTGGCTGATATTGAAAACTCCTCAGCGGCCGCCGATTATGCCGGAGGAATAATATCGGAATCCGCCGGTAAAGTGGGAACGACCCCTTTAAGGAACATGGTTACCATCGGGGGCAATATAAGCCGGCTGCGGGTCTGGTCGGATATGCCTTTGGCACTTCTGGCCGGCGATGCCCTGGTTAAGATAACCGGCGCCGACGGTGAGAAGGAGTTTATGGCGGAAGAGTTTTTTGCCTCCCACCCGGGCCGTTTTTTGGATAGAACTGACCTGGTAACTGAAATTTTATTTCCGGCCCGGTTAAAATCAACCGCCGGTAACCACATAAAATTTGCTAAAACGGATGACAGTTATGCCACGGTTTCCATCGGAGCGGTTCTCAGCCTGGAAGGCGAGAGGATTGAAGAGGCCCGGATAGCGGTGAGCTCAGCCTCGCCTCTGCCGGTCTACTGCGAGGAGGCCTCCTCGTTGCTGGAGGGCGAAGAACTTGATGACAATCTTGCTGAAGAGGCCGCCCGGATCAGCCGAAAAAATATTTCTACCGCCGATAACCTGTGGGGAAGCGCTTCCTACAAATCAATCCTGATTGAAAGATTGTTACCACGAGTTCTTAACGGATGTCTGGAGTAAACTTAAATTAAATCATTTGTAACGGGAGAATGAATACGCATGGAGATTGAACTAAAGATAAATGGTAAAGAGCAGGTTCTGGATATTGAACCTTCTCTGAAGCTGCTTGATCTGTTACGTCGTGAAGGATACCTGGGGACCAAGAGGGGCTGCAGTGAAGGACATTGCGGTAGCTGCACGGTTCTTGTCGAGGGTGAGCCGATTCTTGGATGTTTGACTTTTGCCGCCCGGATGGACGGCAAAAGTATAATGACTATTGAAGGGCTGGGAACAGCGGAAGATCCTCATCCTTTGCAGACCGAGTTTGTGGACAAGGGGGCCGTTCAATGCGGATACTGTGTCCCGGGGATGCTGCTGGCGGCCAAATCACTGCTGGATAAAAATCCCGAACCTGAAGAAGATGAAATCAAAAGAGCGCTGGACGGTAATTACTGCCGGTGCACGGGGTATGTTAAACAGATTGAAGCGACACAGAGTGCTGCAGAAAAAATGAGAGGTGTTTCATGATGGGTTCTGATCAACAGAGAGATTATAAAACGGTAGGTCAGCCGGTCCGGAAAGTGGACGGTATCTCGATGGCAACCGGGAATGCAAAATACGTGGATGATTTTGAAATTCCTAATAAACTTCACCTTAAGATGTTGCGCAGCCCCCATGCCCATGCCCGGATAAAAAATATAGATGCTTCCGAAGCCGAGGCCATGGAGGGGGTGGAAGCTGTCTTGACCTGGGAAGACCTGCCGAGAATTCCTTTGACCACGGCCGGCCAGGGTTTTCCCGAACCTTCCCCTTATGACACTTTCATTCTCGATAATAAAGTTCGCTACGTGGGAGACCGGGTGGCGGCGGTGGCAGCAGAAACGGCAGCCATTGCCGAGCAGGCCACTAAAAAAATCGATGTTGATTACGAAGTTTTGGATCCCGTCCTTGACCCCGAAGAAGCGATGGACGAGGGTGCTCCCGTTATCCATGACGAAGAGGAAGCCCACGCTATAATTCCGATTGATTTCGAACCGGAGAGAAATCTTGCCGCTCACGTTGATTTTGAAGTGGGGGATGTTGAAAAAGAGCTGGAAAATTCAGATGTGGTGGTTGAAAAAAGGTTTAAACCTCATTATGCCCAGCACTGTCCCGCCGAACCCCATACGGTGACCACCTACCGGGATGAGAAGGACCGGCTGGTGATTGTAGCCAGCACCCAGGTTCCTTTCCACGTTCGCCGGCTGGTCGCCCAGCGCCTCGAGATGCCGGTTAAGGATATCCGGGTTATAAAACCCCGCATAGGCGGAGGGTTTGGAACTAAACAGGAGGTTTTTACTGAGGATATATGTGCGGCAATGACAATGAAAACCGGCCGCCCGGTAAGCTATGTCTTCACTCGCCAGGAAGAATTTGGCGCTTCGAGGACCCGTCATCCCCAGGTGATTGATTTAAAAGTGGGGGCTAACAGGGACGGGGAGCTTAAAGCTATTTCGCTGGATATTCTCATGAACACCGGAGCTTACGGCTCCCATGCCCTGACCGTTGTCTGCAACAGCGGCAGTAAAGTCCTGCCCCTTTACAACAAGGTGGATGCTGTAGAGTTTATCGGTGACGTGGTTTACACCAACAAACAGGTAGGAGGAGCTTACCGGGGTTATGGGGCTACCCAGTCTTATTTTGCCATGGAAGCTGTGCTGGATGAGATAGCAGATAAACTGGATATGGATCCGGTCGAGTTGCGCCAGCAAAATCATATCCAGTCGGGGGAAACTTCGCCCGTTTTTAAGGCTCTTGGCGAGGGCAAGGAGGGAGTTGAACAAATAATTGATTCCTGCGGGCTGCCGGAATGTATTGAACTGGGAGCCGAGGAGTTTGGCTGGGATTCCCGGGAGCAGAGGCGAAAAGAAACCACGGGAACTAAAAAACGTGGATTTGGAATGTGCACTCTGATGCAGGGTAGTGCTATCCCGGAGATCGACATGGGGGCAGCTTCCATAAAAATGAACGAGGACGGTTCTTTCAACCTGCTCATGGGAGCAACCGACCTGGGGACCGGAAGTGATACTGTTCTTTCCCAGGTTGCCGCTGAGACTCTTGAAGTTTCTGTTGAGGATATTATCCCTTACTCTTCGGATACCGATATGACGCCGTTTGATGTCGGGGCTTACGCTTCCTCGACCACCTACCTCTCGGGGATGGCGGTTAAGAAAACGGCCGAAAAGGTTAAAAAACAGATCCTCGAAGCCGGGGCGGAAATGATGGACAGCTCCCCGACCGAGGTTTACCTGGAGGATAAACAGGTATTTGATCCCGACGGAAATTCTGTTACTTTCAAAGACGTCGCTTACTATACTCTGTATGAATCAAACCAGCACCAGATTGCCGCCCATGATTCGCACATTACTCACAAATCTCCGCCCCCGTTTTCGGCTCATTTTGTTGAGCTGGAAGTAGATACCGAAACTGGAAAAGTTGAGATACTGCAGTATGTAAACGCCACCGACTGCGGAACAGCCCTGCACCCCCGGTTGGCGGAAGGACAGTGTGAAGGAGCGGTCCTTAACGGGATAAGTTATGCCCTTACCGAAGAGTTTCAGTACAACGAAAAAGGCAAGCTTATGAATCCCAGTTTTGACAGTTATCCGATCTATAAAACATCTGACCTACCGGAAATAAAGACAATTCTTGTTCCCACTCACGAGGACAGCGGTCCTTACGGTGCTAAGTCAGTCTCGGAGATTGGTATCAACGGTCCCCTGCCGGCGATTTCCAACGCCATTTACGATGCGGTGGGAGTGCGGATGCAGGAAGCTCCGTTCTCTTCCGAGCGGGTTCTTGAAAAACTGGAGGAGAACAAAGAGTAAATTACCGTTGAATAGTGAGTAATTTTAAATCGGCAGGATAAAAACTGGTAATCCTTACTATTTTAAATGTGCTCTCCCAGGGTTCTGGTTACAAACCAGGGAAGAATAAATAAGGTC
>CAZKRS010000088.1:0-3910 GCA_964555265.1 uncultured bacterium
TCCAGGACTATATGTTTTAAATTTTCCGCTCCCCCGGCCCCGATAGTGGCCAAATTACCCATTTTCATCAGCGCCGCACCGTCACCGTCAAGAACTACCACCTGTTTTCTTTCCGTGAACCGGGCCACTCCAAAACCAATCGCCGAAGCGGTGCCCATTCCCCCGATAACATAAAAATTATTCTCCCGGTCGTTAAGTTCATACAGTTCCCGGCCGGTTTTTCCGGTTGTTCCCAGCAGGGCTTCATCGCCCTTCAACTCGCCCAGTATCTCTTCGATCGCCCGCCGGCGGGTAATCCTGTCTTTAGCCGGAGATTCACTGAAAAAATCAACTTCGGTGTTAGCTTTTTCCGCTTTTTCTTCCCTCTTCAACTCATATTTGGCAACATCCCCCCGGGACATTAACAAACTGTAGGGCAAACTCTGCTCATCCATCGACCTGAGAGCCCCTTTTAAAATCGAGGCTATTGCTTCTTTTTTCTCCGGGAAGCGCGCCCGGGGAATCTTCAGGGTCTCCAGGAGTTTGGGAGTTATTTCTCCCATCAATTCATGCTGGGGAGCATCATCACTTCCCGGCTGACCCCGCCAGGTTACAATCAATAAGGTGGGGACCCGGAAAGGATAATTCATGGAAGTAAGCGGATTGACGGTATTACCCAAACCCGAATTCTGACAGATGGTCACGGTCTGCCCGCCGGCCAGCCGAACACCAAAATTTATCCCCACCGCCTCTCCCTCGCTGGTGGCGGGCGTGTAAGCCAGCCCCGGCGCATCAATAATCCTGTTAATAAGTGGCGTAAGAATAGAACAGGGCACCCCGCTGCAATGAGTAAATCCCTGTTTCTCAAGTTCATTCACAAAATCTTCAGCATTAATCATAAAAAAACACCGTAGTTAGTTAACTAACGTCCGACAATCCATCTTACCTTAGATTTTACGCCCTTACTTTCACACTTTCAAACTTTCACACTTTCAAACTTTCACACTTTCACACTAAAACTCATGAGCCCTGGAGTAGTCGTCCAGGGTATCAACATCCACCCACTGACCGGTTATGTAGATAACCTTTACCCGGTGGCCCCGGCTGACGACCAGGTTCAAGAGATCCTTGAACCTTTTCTGGTGAAAATCCTCGCCGGCCGCCAGCTCCTTTAGCAACCCTTTCATAATTTCTGTTCCCCGGGCCGAACATTTCAGCAGTCCAATCCACTCCCCGTCAATTTTTGCGGAATCCATCTCCGGGTCCACCGCTTCCAGGTAGGCGTCTTCCTCGTGGTAATCGAGGGAGTATGAACGGGAAGCGGAGATAAAGTCCCGGTAATCCCCTTTCTGCTGCTCCTCCCAGGCAGCATCGGCAACAATAACAAACTCCTCATTCTCCAGGAGCAGGTTATTCAGGACATATTTACGAAACAGGATATCACCGTAGCTGATCAAACAGTCGCCATCCAGCTGCCCGACGGCTGCCTGCAGTGAGGAAAGCTCACCCGTCTTTTCATGGTCCTCACTTTCTATAAACTTTACTCCTTCCGATTTAACCATATCCGACTGATAACCACGCACACAATAAATATCCTTAACTCCAGCACTGTTAAACCGCTCCACCAGTTTATGCAATAGAGGCTGGCCGTTTATTTCAACCATGGTTTTAGGTTTATCAGCCGTTAAATCGTCAAGTTCCTTCCCCTGGGAAGCAGCAAGTATAATCGCCCGGTAGGAGCCGCCACGATCGGGTAGATACTCTTCTTCCGCTTCGGCTAACTCCCGGGCATCCTGGAGGCGAAATATCTCTTTAACCGGAGGTAGCCGGTCCTCAACATTGCGCAGGGTCTGTTCCTCGTAAATCTGGCTGCTGGTCTGGCGGTAGGCATCAATAGCACTGCGCAGGTTATGGTTGGCCCAGATTGCCAGGCTGATCCCCGCCTCTTCAAAGACCTCCGACGGGGTAGAATAATACATCGTGGGCACGATCACCAGCGGCTCATCCCTCTCCCAGTGTTCGGCAAAAGATAACACTTCATCGGGTTTTGAAATTTTCGAATGAACAAGAATTGCATCGGCTCCGGCCTCGGCATACCGGTTACCCCGCCGCAGCGCTTCATCCAGGCCCCAGCCGGCTATAAAAGCCTCCAGCCGGGCTACCAGGCAGAACTCATCCGTCTGCTGGGCGTCCTTCCCGGCCGCTATCTTCCCCGCAAACTCCTCCATGTCGGCCAGCGGCTGCTGTTCGGAATCTATGAACGAATTTGTCTTGGGAAACTCCTTGTCCTCGATACAGACTCCAGCCACGTTACGCTGTTCAAGTTTTTTCACCAGCCGGCGCATATTGTTAAAATTACCAAAACCCGTATCCCCGTCGAGCAGGATTGGGATATCAACTGCATCGGCCATAAACTCGGCCGTCTCCAGGACCTGGGTCCAGGAAAGTTCATTGTTATCCCGCACGCCATGGGCGGCGGAGATGGAAAGCCCGCTCCCCCAGATCCCCTTAAAACCCGTCTCTTCCACCACCCGGGCACTAAGCCCGTTGTGGGCTTCCATTAAAAATTCCAGTTGATCACTCTTGAGAAGCTCTCTCAACCCGGAAGTTACCATTAATAAATAATCCTCCTGATATCTGGTTTGAAATTTCTCATCAAAGTACAGAACCCCTTAAATATTAACTACAAAACCAAAACCTGAAAAGAAAAACAACAAGGAAAGAAAAACCCACGCCCGGCGGTCTAAAACTGCAGTGACAGCCCCAGGTTGACGCCAAGGACAGTGGGCCAATCATCTCCGTCTATTTCAACAGAACGTCTCGACCTCACCGCCGAAAGGTCAAAATTGAACCGGGCCATCTGCAGTCCTAACCCGGCCGTATACAGGGTAGGAGCCTCGGATTCGGCAAGATTCTCCCGCAGACCGCCCCGCAGGGCAATGTTGAACCACGGCCGGTTCAGGAGGTTAAACTCGGTCCCCAGGGCCAGGTTCTGGCGGTCGTAATCTTCAAATATAGTATCACGAGTATTAAGATCATAATCCAAGCTCAACCGCCACCAGTCCCGTCCCCAGGCATCGGTGGGGAGAAAATAAAGGGGTCTAATTTCAGTTCCCAGTCGGAAAGTGGGATCGATCTTTACGTTGCTGGAACGGTTTTCAGATAAATAATCATCACCGTCGGGATAATCGAAACTGGGACTGTTCAGATTTTTCCCGACCAGCCCCGCCTTCACCTCATAATCCGGCATGTGGTAGCGCAAACCCAGGTCCACCCCGATATCGTTGCTCTTCTCAGTGTGGTCATCCATGTCAAACTCGCAGTCATCTTCGTCAAATTCACAGGAATTGGCCCCCACCTGCCCGGCCATGAACTTCAGGTTTCCCCCGGCATAAAAATCTCCGTATCCCGTCCGGTAAAACGGTTCCTCCATAGCATAGGAAAGTGTCACCTCATTAATCATCAACCCTTCAGCAACAATCCGACCGTTCTCGTTGCTGGTCCCCCCGCTGGATAGGGTGGAAAGAGTTTGATCGTCCCCACCATCAAGTGAACTGGCCAGTCCTATAATATCACCCATGAAATTCTCGGAAAAAGTTTCCAGGTTAGCGGCTGTCACACCTTCATAGCCATCCTCCTCATCTTCATCAACCTCCGCGGCCCGGGCGGCAATTGTATTAGCCACAGAATCAGAAGTAACCGCCCCTTCACCGCTACAGTAAAAAATATCGCAGATATCATCACCGTCAAGAGCTTCATCGATATCATTTTTAATACTATCCGCAGCCGTTCCATAATCTCCGTCCGGCCTGTCAACCCATGTGACATTTGCAAGGTCAGTATCAGATTCCTCCCCCAGGCTGCTGAGCAATTCCGCCATATCTTCACTGTCTGCTTCATCTCCAACAGCAATTCTAAAAAGAGACTGTCC